>NZ_CAMHVI010000006.1:0-78328 GCF_946188585.1 Streptococcus mitis | reverse complement strand
ATACGTAAGTCTCTTAATACTCTTTGACGACCTCGGAAGCGTTCATTTCTTAAGACGCGTTCTAACTCTTCTTGTTTCTCTTTGCTTTGTTTGTTTCTATAATTTTTTAGTGTTTCATGAAAGAGATAATAATCATCTAGCCAGAGTCCTCCCTCTCCTATACGATGACTAATTTCACCCACTTCTTCATAAGGTTCTTTATCATATCTTCGCTTCTGGCTTTCTTGTTTACGAATATAATCTAGAATTCGATTTCGGAACTTGGTTTTGAAGTATTTACGTAAACGAGGGATATCTTCTACCAGCTCTTCTTCTCTACTAATCAATTCATGTAAGCAAATCATTCCCTCTTGGTCCCAGTCCGATAACTCCCATAAATGCAAGTAATATTCATTTCTACACTTATATACAATCCCCTGGACTTCTTCATACAATTCTTCAATCATATTGTTCCCCTTTCTAGATACAGTCTAACAGATTCAGAAACACTTTTGTCCCATTTCCTCCGTTCTGTCCCCTTTATCTCCTCAACTGCACAAAAAAGAGAGGACTTGCCTCTCTCAGGGTTATAATTCTGCAATTTGGTTTAGGTTTACTTCTGCTATTGTGTCATTACCAAACATAGAGATAATCATCTTCACTTTATTGTTATCAATCTCTGTAATCTTACCAGTATAATCTGCAAAAGCACCATCAATAATACGTACAGTTTGACCAACTTCAACATCGATATCAAACTCTTGTACAGTTTGTCCCATAGAAACCAAGATATCACGGATTTCTTGTTCCAATAATGGAGTTGGTTTTGATCTGTTTCCGTGAGATCCAACGAATCCTGTAACGTTTGGCGTATTTCGAACAACAAACCAAGCTTCATCTGTCATCACCATTTCCACAAGAACATAACCTGGAAAGCGATTTTCTTCTACTTCTTTTCTCTTTCCATTTTTTTCAACTTGCACTGTTTGTGTTGGAATTTCAACACGCAATATATTATCCAACATATTGTATGTTTGTGCACGTTGTAATAGATTTTCTTTTACCTTATTTTCATAACCAGAATAGGTTTGTAAGACAAACCATCCTTTATCAAAACTATCCATGATACTTCCTTTCATAAATAGAAAACTTTTAGTGTGGTTAATGCCACTAGTTTTCTAAAAAATGTTAATAAATCGAATCAATCCTGAAACAATCAACTTGTCAAAAATATAAATAATCACAACAAAGAAAGCAGTGTATTCCATGATAGAACGAAAATCTCTCCAGCTTTCCTTGCGAGTTGGCCATGTTGTGTCTTTAAGAAGTCTAAAAATATCTCCAATAAAACGCATCGCTCTCTCCTATCTCGTTTCTCTGTGTGTAGTGTACTTGCCACAATGCTTACAAAATTTATTTACTTCTAGTCGTGTAGGCTTGGGGTTTCCACTAATCTTAATTGAATAGTTTCTCGAACCACAAACCGCACAAGCTAGGCTTGCTTTTTTTAATGCCATAACGCCTCCATCTTATCTATTATAACAAGAAAGCTAGGCTTTGACAAGCATCTTAACGAAATAGATTGACTACCGAATCCCATATCGTTTGAGCCTTTTCCTTAATCTTCGCATCCGAGATAGCACGACTAGCCTCATCTACCAGATTTTGTGCACGACTTCTAATATCAGAAAGGCTATTATCCGCCTGATTTTCTTCATTACGCTGTACTTGATTTCTTGTATTGGCTGGTGCAATTCCATTTTGCTTATACGCATTTTCAACCGTAAAGGTACTTCCTGGCGTATAAGGTAAAATGGTATTAGCAATGTTTCTAAAGACATGAGCTGCACCGTTTGAAGTAGATCCTGCTAGATAGTGATTTTCATCAGTGGTAGGGAAACCAAGCCAGTGACTAATCACTACATCCGGAGTATAACCAATTACCCACTGGTCACTTGTGTATTCCGGATTGAAAACAGCTTCAGTTGTTCCAGTTTTTCCTGCCATGACATAGTCTGCAGGCGATGAACTAATACCTGTTCCGTTTGTAAATGTTCCCAACATCATACTGGTCATCTTGTCAGCTACAGACTTATCAATCACCCGTTTTTGTGAATTTTTATGGCTCGCAATGACCTGACCACTAGCATTTTCAATTCTACTAATAAAATGAGCTTCCGGCATTAATCCTTCATTTGCAAAGGCAGCATATGCTTGAGCCATTTGAAGAGGGTTGGTTTCAACACCGCTTCCCAAGGCGACACCAAGAACACGATCGACTTTTTCCATATTGAGTCCGAATTTTTCGCCCGCCTCAAAAGCCTTATCAACTCCCAAATCATTAACAGTGGCAACAGCAGGCAGATTAAGCGATTCTGCCAAGGCTTGATACATAGGAACTTCTCGACTCGTTTTGATCCCTGCATAGTTATCAACCTTATAGCTGTCATACTGCATAGTATGGTTATCCAACTGCTTATTCAAAGCCCAGCCAGCTTCAACTGCAGGCGTATAAACAACTAAAGGCTTAATTGTAGAACCAGGGCTACGTTTTGATTGGGTTGCATAGTTGAAATTCCGGAATCCAGTTTTATCATTGTCAGCAACTTGACCGACAACCCCACGAACTCCCCCTGTTTTCGGTTCGAGAGCTACACTTCCTGATTGAGCAAATGTTCCATCCTCTGCCCTCGGAAATAGTGAGGTGTTTTCATAGACCACCTGCATATTTGCTTGGTAGTTTTGGTCCAGTTCTGTGTATATGCGATAGCCATTATTTACGATTTCTTCCTCGGTTAGATGATACTTAGAAACGGCTTCATTAACCACCGCGTCAAAATAAGAAGGGTAGCGGTAATCTGAGATTTTTCCTTCATACTTATCGTGCAATTGCGAAGTCATATCAACTTCTGCAGCTTCGGTTTCTTGGTTTTTATCAATGTAACCCGCTGCAACCATATTTTGCAAAACAGTATCGCGACGATTGGTTGAATCCTCTATAGAATTCAAGGGATTATACAATTCCGGACCCTTTAGCATCCCTGCCAGAGTCGCAGCTTGATCCAGACTCACTTCTGATGCAGATACTCCAAAGTATTTCTTACTCGCATCTTCAACCCCCCACACACCATTTCCAAAATAGGCGTTGTTAAGGTACATGGTTAAGATCTGATCTTTGCTATATTTTTTAGTCAATTCTAAGGCCAGGAAAAATTCTTTTGCTTTTCTCTCAACTGTTTGATCCTGTGACAAATAGGCGTTTTTTGCTAGCTGTTGGGTAATAGTAGAACCACCGCCTGAACGACCAGCAGTGATAATAGCCAAGAAGAAGCGTCCATAGTTAATCCCGTCGTTTTTATAGAAAGAACGGTCTTCAGTCGCAATTACAGCATTTTGCAAGTTTTTACTGATGTCAGTCAGTTCAACGTAGGTTCCCTTTTGACCAGACAAGGCACCTGCCTCTTTTTCTTCACGGTCAAAAATGAGGGTTCGAGTTTTCAAGGCGTTTTGCAAATCGTTAACATTGGTTGACTTGGCTACAGCAAACAAATAGGTTCCGACTAACAAGCCTGCACTCAAACCTAGAATAACAACGATTTTCGTTAGATGATAGCGACGCCAGAATTTTCTAATCGGACCCACTTGGGCTAATTTTTTTCGATCACTACGAGAGCGACGTAAGCTAGTAGAATAAGATTCCTCTAGTTCACTTGTTTCTTTTTTAAAAAGAGAAAGAAATTTCTCGAATAATTTATCTAATTTCATGCGTTTATTTTATCATCTTCATCATAGGAAGACAAGAATTTTGCTATTTCCTATCCAAATAGGGCTTTTTTTGTTACAATATCTGTATGAAATTCACATTTACATTACCCGCCTCTTTACCTCAAATGACGGTAAAGCAATTACTAGAAGAGCAACTCCTCATTCCTAGAAAAATCCGGCATTTTTTGAGAATCAAGAAACATATTTTGATAAATCAAGAAGAGGTTCACTGGAACGAGATGGTGAAGCCTGGAGATGTTTGCCAATTAACTTTTGACGAGGAAGATTATCCCAAAAAGACAATCCCTTGGGGCGACCCAGACTTAGTTCAGGAAGTTTATCAAGACCAACACTTGATTATTGTAAACAAACCTGAGGGGATGAAAACGCACGGCAATCAACCAAACGAAATTGCTCTTCTTAACCATGTCAGTGCCTACGTTGGCCAGACCTGTTATGTCGTTCATCGTCTGGACATGGAAACCAGTGGCTTAGTTCTCTTTGCTAAAAATGCTTTTATTCTACCCATTCTCAACCGCTTATTGGAGAAAAAAGAGATTTCCAGGGAATATTGGGCACTTGTTGACGGAAATATCAACGGCAAAGAGCTTGTTTTCAGGGACAAAATCGGACGTGATCGCCATGATCGTAGAAAAAGAATAATTGATACAAAAAATGGACAATATGCTGAAACGCATGTAAGCAGATTAAAGCAATTTCCAAACAAAACTTCCTTGGTTCGTTGCAAGCTAAAGACAGGGCGAACCCATCAGATTCGTGTGCACCTTTCGCATCATAACTTTCCGATCCTAGGTGACCCTCTCTATAATAGTAAATCAAAATCAAGTCGGCTTATGCTTCATGCATTTCGACTTTCCTTTACCCATCCACTTACATTAGAGAGATTAAGCTTCAATGCCTTTTCAGATACTTTTGAAAAAGAATTAAAAAAGAATGGATGATTGTGTCATCCATTTTTCCATATAAGAAAAGCAAGACCAATAGGCCTTGCTTTTTATCGACTCATGAATTATTTAGCGATTTTTGCGAAGTATTCAAGAGTACGAACAAGTTGTGCAGTGTATGACATTTCGTTGTCGTACCATGATACAACTTTAACCAATTGTTTACCGTCAACGTCAAGAACTTTAGTTTGAGTTGCGTCAAACAATGAACCGTAAGACATACCTACGATATCTGAAGATACGATTGGATCTTCTGTGTAACCGTATGATTCGTTTGAAGCTGCTTTCATAGCTGCGTTCACTTCATCAACAGTAACGTTCTTTTCAAGAACTGCTACCAATTCAGTAACTGATCCAGTTGGAGTTGGAACGCGTTGTGCAGATCCGTCAAGTTTACCGTTCAATTCTGGGATTACAAGACCGATAGCTTTAGCAGCACCAGTTGAGTTAGGAACGATGTTTGCAGCACCAGCGCGAGCACGGCGAAGGTCACCACCACGGTGTGGTCCGTCAAGGATCATTTGGTCACCAGTGTAAGCGTGGATAGTAGTCATCAATCCTTCAACAACACCAAAGTTGTCTTGAAGAGCTTTAGCCATTGGAGCCAAGCAGTTTGTAGTACATGAAGCACCTGAGATAACTGTTTCAGTACCGTCAAGAACATCGTGGTTAGTGTTGAATACAACTGTTTTAACGTCGTTTCCACCAGGAGCAGTGATAACAACTTTTTTAGCTCCACCTTTAAGGTGTTTTTCAGCTGCTTCTTTCTTAGCAAAGAAACCAGTAGCTTCAAGAACGATTTCTACACCGTCAGTAGCCCAGTCGATTTGTTCTGGATCACGTTCAGCAGAAACTTTAACGAATTTACCGTTAACTTCGAATCCACCTTCTTTAACTTCAACAGTACCGTCGAAACGACCTTGAGTTGTGTCGTATTTCAACAAGTGTGCAAGCATAACTGGATCTGTAAGGTCGTTGATGCGTGTAACTTCAACACCTTCTACGTTTTGGATACGACGGAAAGCAAGACGACCGATACGTCCGAAACCGTTAATACCAACTTTAACTACCATTAGTGATTTCCTCCTTATGAAAATCATGAAATTTTTATTGTGAAAAGAGTAACTTGAATCACTACAAATCACCTTTCAACAAACCTATTATATAACTATTTAAATTTAATTGCAAGTACGGGCGTTGTTTTTTGTCTATACCCCACTTATTTTTCTTTCTCCTTTGAAAGCCTATACTGCTTTCTTTCTTTGTCTACCTAATCATTTCCCACTTTCCTTTTCAGATGAAAAGTGAAAATAGAAAAAATAAAAATTATTTTCAACACTCCAATTCCACAAGAAAAGAGACAGGAAATTCCTGCCTCTAGGCTGATAAACAATTATTTGCGGCGTCCTGGTCTTTCTTTGTAACCATAGTAAGAATCTTCGATGATTTCTTGCATGTGGTCAACCATTGGAAGACGTGGGTTAGCTGGTGAACATTGATCTTCATAAGCAAGGAAGGCCAACTCACGAGAATGTTCTTTCCATTCTTTTTCATCGATTCCTTGTGCTTTGAAGTTCATTTGGATACCTACGCGCTCACCAAGTTCGTAGACAGCTTTTGCGTAAGATTCCACACCTTCTTCCGGAGTAGAAGCTGGAAGTCCAAGCATGCGTGCGATATCTTGGTATTTTTCATCTGCACGGTAGTAGTTGTACTTAGGCCATGTTGCTGTCTTAGCTGGACGTGTACCATTGTAGCGGATAACGTATGGAAGCAAGATTGCATTTGTACGACCGTGGATTGTGTGGAATTGCGCACCAATCTTATGGGCCATTGAGTGAGAAATACCTAGGAAGGCATTGGCAAAGGCCATACCAGCGATTGTTGAAGCGTTGTGCATTTTCTCACGTGAATGGAAGTCTGCATTCTTAACTGAGCTTTCAAGGTTTTCGAATACAAGTTTGATGGCTTGAAGTGCGAGTCCGTCAGTGTAGTCGCTAGCCATTTGTGATACGTAAGCTTCAGTCGCGTGAGTCAATACGTCCATACCAGTGTCCGCAGCAACAAATCCAGGAACTGTCAATACCAAAGCAGGGTCTACGATTGCCACGGTTGGTGTCAATGAGTAGTCAGCGATTGGGTATTTACGGTTATTTGCTTTATCAGAGATAACGGCAAATGGTGTTACTTCAGATCCTGTACCAGATGTAGTTGGAATCGCGATGAATTTAGTCTTCTTACCAAGCAATGGGAATTTGAAGGCACGTTTACGGATATCCATGAATTTTTGAACAAGGTCGCGGAAGTCTACTTCTGGTTGTTCGTAGAAGAGCCACATTACTTTAGCAGCATCCATTGGAGATCCACCACCAAGAGCGATGATTGTATCTGGTTTGAAGGCACGCATGATTTCAGTACCACGTTCAACTGTAGTGATATCTGGATCTGGTTCTACATCAGCAAAGATTTGGTAAACCACCTTATTGCGACGAAGGTCAAGTTGTTCAATGATACGATCAAGGAAGCCAAGCTCTACCATGGCATGGTCAGTAACGATCATGACACGTTCTACGTCACGACATTTTTGAAGGTATTGAATTGAATCACGTTCAAAGTATGTTTTTGAAGGAAGTTTCATCCATTGCATGTTATTTCTCCGTCTTCCGACTTTTTTGATATTCAAGAGGTTAATGGCACTAACGTTATCCCCAACTGAGTTGCGTCCGTAAGAACCACATCCGAGTGTCAATGATGGCAAGAAGGCATTGTAAACGTCCCCGATACCACCGAAAGTAGAAGGTGAGTTACAGATAACACGAATAGCTTTAACAGCTTTACCAAATTCTTTAGTCAATTCTTCGTCAGCTGTGTGGATAGCTGCAGAGTGTCCAAGACCGTTAAATTCAACCATTTGACGAGCCTTAGTAATGCCATCTTCACGGCTTTCAGATTTCAAAACTGCGATAACTGGTGACAATTTTTCACGAGTCAATGGCTCGTTTTCACCAACTTCTTTACATTCTGCAGCAAGAATGTTTGTTCCTTCTGGAACTGTAAATCCTGCTTGTTCTGCAATCCAAGTTGCTGGTTTACCAACGATGTCAGCATTCAATTTTGCACCAGCACAGTTTTTGCTATTTGCTTTCACGCCGAAGCAGAACTCTTCAAGAAGAGCTTTTTCTTTTTTGTTTACAAAGTAAGTATGATATGATTTGAACTCTGCTACAAATTCATCGTAAATTTCTTTATCAATGATAACCGCTTGCTCTGAGGCACAGACCATACCGTTGTCAAATGATTTAGACATTACGATATCGTGTGCAGCTTGGCGGATGTTAGCTGATTTTTCAACATAAGCTGGAACGTTTCCGGCACCTACTCCAAGAGCTGGTTTACCACATGAGTATGCCGCTTTAACCATGGCATTACCACCAGTTGCAAGAATTGTTGCAACACCTTCGTGGTTCATAAGGGCACTTGTTGCTTCCATAGATGGTTCAGTAATCCATTGCACACAGTTTTCAGGAGCACCAGCTGCGATAGCTGCATCGCGGACGATACGTGCTGCATGAGCAGATGATTCTTGTGCTGATGGATGGAATGCAAAGACGATTGGGTTACGTGTCTTCAATGAAATCAAAGATTTAAAGATTGCTGTTGATGTTGGGTTTGTTGTAGGAGTAATACCACAGACAACACCAACCGGTTCAGCGATGAGAGTCAAACCTGTTACATCGTCTTCTTCGATAACGCCAACTGTTTTAGTGTGACGCATATTGTTTACTACGTGTTCACAAGCAAACAAGTTCTTAGTCGCTTTATCTTCGAATACACCACGTCCTGTTTCTTCAAAGGCATGTAAAGCCAATTCTCCGTGGGCATCCAAAGCTGCTACTGACGCTTTGGCTACGATGTAGTCAACTTGCTCTTGATCCAACTTACGCATTTCTTCAAGGGCAACGAGAGCTTTTTGCACCAAACCATCGACATGCTTTTCAGCAGCGAGTTTCTTTTCCTCTGGTGTCATAGTTTTTTTATCAGCCATATTTTCCTCCATAGCTTCCAAGGATTTAATCCTTTGTTAATTTTTTCACAAGTTTATTATAACGCATTATTTAAACTTTGTAAACAGTTTCATAAACATTTCACAAAGAATTTTTAAACCCTTGTGAAATTTTTCTCATTTTCTTTTCTTATCGCGTTTTTTCTTCAAAGTTTGTGAAATTTATTTCAAATATTTTTTATTTCACAAACTTGCTTGGAAGGGGGGCTTGGAAAGATAGGGATTTGCAGGTAAGCGCTTACTTTGTATTTCTAATAATACCTCCTTTGATAAGGAGGCTTTATTTTTGTTGAAAAACGCCTTGTTTAAAAGTCCCTTCATAAACGACTTCTTGTTCTGTTGTTAGTTTCCCTTTTCCTTCAGCCTGACCATTTACAAAATCACCTTCGTAGGTCCAGCCTTCTTTGGATTGAAAGGTACCTTTTCCGTTGAAGGCTCCATTGCTGAAACCACCTGTATACTGGTCTCCATTTTGGAAGGTAATGGTGCCTTGGCCATTCATTTTACCACGGACAAGACTGCCGTCGTAAACAATCGTTCCATTATCGAGTTTTAAGACACCTTTTCCGGGAATATTCAGAAAAAAGACGAGTACAGCACAGAAAACAATCGTAATCACTGCCAAAAGCTCTAAACGTGGACGAGTCAGATAGACACGATACTTTTCGTAAAAATTCTTAAGATTTTCCACCTTCACTCTCCTTTTCTAAACGTTCTAGCCAAACTTGACACCCCTCTTGAACACGCTGATAGGTCTCCTCAAAATCTCCTGTATACCAAGGATCTGGAACACTTTCAGATGCAAATGAGTAAATCTTATCTTGACAGTCTACTGGACACATTTGACGTAAGTCAGAAACATTTGAAGCATCCATACCGATAATATAATCAAAGGCTTCAAAATCTTCCTTACTAATCTGAAGCGATGTTTTGCCTTTGTCATAAGGAATATCATACTCTTGAAAAATTCCCTGAGTCCCCTTATGAATCGGATTGCCATGTTCCCAAGAGGACGTCGCTCGACTTTGGATTTCGTAATTATCTGTCATTGATTTCATAACAAACTCGGCCATAGGACTGCGGCAAATATTTCCTAGACAGACAAAGACTAGTTTTTTCATCCCATTTCCTTTCTTTTATAGAAAAACGGGAGTTAGTTATCCCGTCTTATTTTTCAATTGCACCTTCGAGTGAAGCTGTTTCTTTAAGTGGTAATACAGTCTTGATAGCAGCTAGTTCAAAAGTCAAGTAAACTCCATCTACATCAAGAACAATCGTTCTCTTCTCAGTATCTACTTCATCGACTGTTCCGTAAAGTCCACCGATTGTAATAACTTCATAGCCTTTTTGTAGTTTGTTTAAGCTTTCCATACGTTTTTGTGCTTGTTTCTTTTGAGAGCGTTGCATAAAGAACATCAAGCCCAACATCGCTACAAGCATAATCACAAATGTTAAATTTGGACTAATATTTTCCATAGTATTTTCTCCTTTGTCTTTTACATAGGACTACTATATCAAATTTCAGCTACTTTTACAAGATTGTACCTTGCTTTTCTAGTAAGAAAAAACCAGAGCTTGCGCTCTGATTCTTAGGATTATTTCAAGTCTTGAACGACTTTTACAAGATTTTCTACAGTAAAGCCATATTCTGCCAATACTTTTGGTGCTGGGGCAGAGGCTCCGAAGGTATCAATACCTAGAACGGCACCATCAAGACCAACATATTTGTACCAGTTTTGAGTTGCACCCATTTCGACTGCAACACGACGGCGGACTGCATTTGGAAGAATTTCTTCCTTGTATGCTGCATCTTGTTTATCAAAGACATCTGTAGATGGCATGCTGACTACGCGGACTTTTTCACCTTGACTAGCCAATTCTTTAGCAGCTGAGACAGCAAGATTGACCTCTGAACCTGTCGCAATCAAGATCGTATCAAAGTCTGCTGCATTTTCATAAACCACATAGGCACCTTTTGCAACCTTGTCAAAGTCTGTTCCTTCTTCAACAGTCAAGTTTTGACGGGTCAAGACAAGGGCGGTTGGTGTTTTTTCGCTTGTCACTGCAAGGTACCAAGCTGCTTGCGTTTCACGCGCATCTGCTGGACGGAAAACATTCAGATTTGGCATGGCACGAAGACCTGCTAGGTGTTCAACTGGTTCGTGCGTTGGACCGTCTTCCCCAACCGCGATTGAATCGTGGGTAAAGACATAAGTCACGGGAAGTCCTTGTAAGGCTGACAAGCGAACAGCTGCCTTCACATAGTCAGAGAAGACGAAGAAAGTTCCACCGTATACACGAAGTCCACCATGAAGAGCCATCCCGTTCAAGATTGTTCCCATGGCAAATTCACGAACACCAAACTGAATGTTGCGGTTCAAGCGGTTGGAATCGTCTTGAAGTCCGTCAGTCTTGATATAAGTCATGTTTGAGTGAGCAAGGTCAGCTGATCCACCTAGGAAGGTTGGTAACTTAGCCGCCACAACATTCAAGGCATCTTGGCTTGAATTACGAGTTGCTTGAGAGAAACCATTTTCTAAAGCTGGGAAGTCTGCTGGAGTCACTTCAACTGGATCACGTCCATCAATAATGGCTTCTACTTCTGCAGCCAATTCTGGATGCGCTTCTTTATAGTCAGCAACTAATTTTGTCCAAGCTTCATAAGCTGATGCGCCACGGTCTGCAACATTTTCTTTGAAATCAGCATAAACTTGTTCTGGAATTTTAAATGGTTCGTAGTCCCAACCAAGCGCTTGACGAGTTGCTGCAGTTTCATCTGCTCCAAGAGGAGCACCATGTACAGCATTAGTTCCTTGTTTGTTTGGAGAACCATATCCAATCACAGTCTTCACTTCAATCAAAGATGGTTTACCTGAAGTTTTAGCTGTTTCGATAGCAGCATGGATAGCTTCCAAGTCTGTTCCATCTTCAACCAAGGCTGTATGCCAACCGTAGGCATTGTAACGGTCACGAACACTTTCTGTAAAGGAATCCTTTGTCTCACCATCCAAGTTAATGTCATTTGAATCATAAAGAACAACCAACTTGTCTAGTTTTTGCAAGCCCGCATATGAAGCCGCCTCGCTTGAGACACCTTCCATCAAATCTCCGTCTCCACAGATAACGTAAGTATAGTGGTCAAAGATGTTGTAGCCTTCACGGTTATATTTAGCTGCCAAGAAACGTTCTGCTTGGGCAAAACCAGTAGCAGTTGAGATCCCTTGACCTAAAGGACCTGTCGTAGCATCAATCCCTGCTGTATGGCCAAATTCTGGGTGACCTGGTGTTTTTGAACCCCACTGACGGAAGCTCTTAATCTCATCCATGCTGACATCTTCAAAGCCAGAGAGGTGAAGAAGGGCATACAGGAGCATTGAACCATGGCCTGCTGAAAGAATAAAACGGTCACGGTTAATCCAGTTTGGTTGAGTTGGATTGATACGAAGTTGTTTTGTAAAAAGGCTGTAAGCCATTGGAGCTGCTCCCATAACCACACCTGGGTGACCTGAGTTGGCTTTGTTGATGGCGTCAATACCTAGGAAACGGATTGCATTAACAGATAGATTTGACATAGAATTTCCTTTCTATTTGAGGTGATTATTGAATCACACATTCTATTTTACTATTATATGAAAAAATACATAGAATAGCAATTAAACAATTCGACGCTAGATAAGTCTCATAATTTCTACTCTCTGGTAGCCTGATAGTAGGGAAGTAAGCGTTCATAAGCATCTTCTAATTTTTCTAAAATCACTTCTAATGATTGATTTTCTATGATAGAAACATCTGATTTAACTAACACTTTTCGGATTTCTTGACTGCCTATCTTCTCAACTAAGACCTGACGATTTTCCTCAGTAGCCTCCATCTTATGACTTTCTCCATTTGAGTAGACTAAGTAATAAACACCTTCTACTGGTGGAATTTCTAAAACCTTGGCCTGCTTGCCTAGAGTTTGCTCATCTTTTTTGCGCTCGATGAAACTGACTTCTAGTGAGACTCCAAAATCAGAAGAACTTCCGTACAAACGTAAGGCAATCATAGGTTCTGTCACTTGTCCGTCTCTCTGTAGATAAACCCAAAAATGTGGTCGTAAACGTTGCGCCTGATTCATCCACTGACTTGTCTGTTGGAGTTGCCATTCTGGATGACTTATCTGAAATGCTTTAGCCAGTTCTGTAAAGGCTTTTCGAGCCTCTTGACCTTTATGGCGGAATTCCAGCATTTTCTCTCGTTCTTCCCCAGCTTTATCTGGATTACGGTACTGCAAACCTGCAAAGTCTAGATAGTCTCTTATCTTATTCAACATCCGTTTAACCTCCTCTAGCTAGCAAAAAATCAGGATAAACCTGATTTTACTTATTCTGTATCTACAACGACATAGCGATTTGGCTCATCACCTTCAGAGTAACTAGTCACGCCATCCATACGTGAAATAATACGGTGGATAATCTTGCGTTCACTATTTGACATAGGATCTGTCTGATGGCTACGACCTTCTTCTAAAACACGAGTCGCCAATTTTTGCGCATAGGTCTGCAAGACTTCTGCACGATGTTCAACGTAATCATTAACATTAATAGTAATGTAGAAAGTTCTTGAATAGCGGTTATAAAGATAATTTTGAGCCAACAGTTGCAAGGCCTTCAATACTTTACCATGATAACCGATAATACGACCTGGCTCATTAGTATCAATTTGTAGATTGATGCTACGACGGTTATAGTCATTTGAAATCGTCGCCTCAACGTCCATATCATCAATGATTGTTTGGACATAAGTCGTTACTTCCGTAGCCACTTGTTCAATATCAAAGCTTGGTTCCACCTTTAAGCCCAAATCTTCTAATTCTTGACTTTCAGTTTGTTCAGCTTGATTCTCGACAATAGGAATTTCTACTTCTTCTCCGAAACCAGCTTCTTCAAGCTGTAATTCATTTAAAATCTCAATATGCCCAGTTTCTTCTAAAATGGTGTTAGCATGTTTTTCATTTTTCAAGATTTCAGCCTTGACTTCATCAGAAACCCCTTGGCCTTCTTCTTCAATCTTTTTAATTGCTTCTACAACATGTCCCAAATCAACGGTTGCTTCACTGACTGTTTTGACCGGTTCATTTTGTTCATTAATTTCTTTGGGAACACCCTTGACAGCCTGCTGATTAGCTTTAATGACCGTTGTTTCACTAATAGCCTCAATGTCAACTTGAGCTGGTTTTTTACCAAATAAACCAAGAAATCCATTTTTTTCACGAGAAATGACTTTAATGTGAGCCTTCATTCTTGGAATATCTAATTCTTTCAATCCTTTCTGGATTGCTTCTTCAACAGTTGAACCTGTAAATACTACCATTACCAGATTCCTCCTTATTATTTCGTTTTCTGAGCCTTTTTCTTGGCTTTTCTTTTTCTATTTTCCAAATCTTTTTGTGCCTGTACTACGGCCTCGCGCTCTGCGATAATCTTGAATGGATTATTCAAGAAATAGGTTTGCAAGACTTGATAAGCATTGGACACTGTCCAGTATAGGGCGACTCCACCTGGCGCATAAACTGCAAAGATAAAAATCAAGACTGGAATCCCATACATCATCGCAGTCGTAGCGCCATTTCGCTCAGACAAGGCCTTATTAGATAACCAAGTACTTAAAAAAGTGAATACAGCTGCTAAAATCGGAAGCACAAGTGTTGTATCCACACCACCAAGGTTAATCCATAAGAAATGACCTGTCTTCAAAAAGTCAACCCTTGATAGGGCTTGGAACAAGGCCAAGATGAGCGGCATCTGAATCAAAATCGGCCAAAGAGAATCCGACTGTCTGACACCCATTTCTTTAAAGACTTTACGCATTTCCTGCTCTAGCTTGGTTCTGCTTTCCATATCTCGACCCGGATATTGTTCTCTCAACGCCTTAATACGTGGTTGAGCTTCCTGCATTTTTCTGGACGCCACCATTTGCACTTGAAAGACTGGCAAGAGTACTGTACGAATCAAGATTGTAAAGAGAATAATCCCTACTCCGATACTGATATCAAACGATAAAAAGCGAATGACTTCTGCAAAGAAGTAAACAAACTTACTCCAAAAATCAGTCGAATCTGCCGTAATATCGCTAGTTGTCCCATTAGTTGCACAGGCTGTCATGATAAATAGAGATAGACCTAGCAAACTAGTCAACTGTAGTTTCTTTTTCACTCCCATTTCCTTCCTGGTAAATCTTTGATAATTTTAATACGTGGAGTAGATTTTTCTCCATCTCTGCGTATTCCAAGGTTTCGACCCCTTTTCGAGCAATGACAACAAAGTCGACATCTTCTACCAGACTCCCTTTTGCATTCTGGATAATATGTCGGATTCGTCGCTTAATCTGATTTCTAGTGACGGCATTCCCCAGCTTTTTGCTAACTGATAGACCTACTCGAAAATGGTTTTTCTGGTTTTCTAGTTGGTAGACAACAAATTTGCGATTGGCAAAGCTTGTCCCCTTCTTGAAAATCGCCTTAAAATCTTTCTCTCTTTTTACACGAAAGTTTTTCTTCAAAACTCAACTCCATCTATTAAATTACTACTATTATACCATATTTTTCAAAAAAGCCAATCATAGCAAGGTTTTGGACAATTTCATCAGAAAAAGAAGCTGGAAAAATCACTTTTCCAACTCCTTATACGGAATATTTTTTCTAGTTTTACTTATTTTTCAAGCGTTCAACATCACGAGCAATGACTAATTCTTCATCTGTTGGAATAACCAAAACACGAATTTTCGCTGCCTCTGTTGAGATGTCTCCTGTCACACCGAAGACGTTCTTTTCATCATCAACATCACAACCAAACCAAGAAATTCCTGAGATAACATCCTTACGTACAGCAGCTGCATTTTCTCCGATACCTGCTGTGAAGATAATGGCATCTGCTCCATTTAGGACTGCAAGGTATTGACCGATATGTTTTTGAATGCGATCAACATACATTTCATAGGCCAAAGTGGCATCGTGGTCCCCTTCTTCCATAGCAGCAATTACATCACGCATATCACTAGATTTACCTGAAACACCCATAAGCCCTGATTCACGATTAAGGACGCGGCTAATGTCTTTAGGTGTGTTAAAGTCCTCTGTATATTGCATTAAGTAAGGAATGATAGCTGGGTCAACATCCCCTGTACGAGTTCCCATCATCACACCACCAAGTGGAGTGAAGCCCATTGAAGTATCGACAGATTGACCACCCTTAACAGCTGTAATAGATGCACCATTACCAATGTGGCAAGTAATCAATTTCAAGTCTTCTAATGGACGTCCCAAGAGTTTTGCAGCTTCTCCTGCTACAAACTGGTGGCTTGTACCGTGGGCACCGTATTTACGAACCTTGTTTTCTGTGTAATATTTTGTTGGTAGAGGGTAGCGATAAGCTTTCTCTGGCATACTTGTGTGGAATGAAGTATCAAAAACAACTACACTGGTAATGTCTGGCAACAATTCCTTAAAGGCACGAACACCTGCTGCATTGGCTGGATTGTGGAGAGGGGCTAACAAGCTCAATTCTTCGACTTTTTCTAAAACATCACCTTCAACAACTGTTGATTCTTTGAAGTATTCTCCACCGGCAACAACACGATGTCCAACACCTGTAATCTCATCATAAGCCTTGATGATGTCGAAACGAATCAAGTCATCCAATAAGATTTTAACAGCTTGTGTATGATTTTCGATATCCAAAACTTGTTGTTCAGAACGGCCATCAAATTTTACAGTTGAAATCGAATCTTTCAAACCGATACGTTCAATCAAGCCTTTCGCCAATACTTTTTCTTCTGGCATTAAGTATAATTGCCATTTTAAACTTGAACTTCCTGCATTGATTGCAATTGTTTTTGTCATAACAAGACTCCTCTTTTAAGCGTTTTCATCTATTATATCAAAATCTATTTTATATTTCAGTACCTTGAGTCCATTTTTGAAAATTTTCTTTAAATTTCATTAAAACACTTGCATCTTGCAAGCTAGCAAGTGGATAAACAAAAGGCTCTACTGCTATTTCACTTTTCTTCTGTAGGATAAAAATAGTCTTAGATTGTTTAGCACTAGCAAAGAGATTTTCAGGCAGACTAATCATGGCAACCAGACTGGCCTCTTCTTTCAACCAGCCTTTCAACAAATCACTTTGAGGACTGGTCAACAGATCACTCGGAGCTAGAAAAATAGCATATCCATCTGACTTGAGATACTTAAGTCCTTGTTCCATGAGCAAGTGATGGGCGTAAGTATGTTCTTGACTAGAAGCAACTTGATGGCGCGACGCAACGGCATCATCAGGATAATAGCCAACAGGCAAGTCGCTGATGACCACATCGCTTTCTTTGAGCATTTGTGGACGAACGGCATCTCCTTGGACAAAGCCAGCCTGCAAACCAATTACATCTGCCATACTAGCTGCCAAATCAATCAGCAAATCATCCACTTCCATTCCCAAGTAATCAACTTTTTTAGCAAGCGAGGTCAAGAAAGTAGCGCCTAGAATTCCCATCCCGGAACCCATTTCGAGGATAGTGATTTCCTCCTCTTTAAACAACTCTTCCACAATAAACACCAAAAGTAAAGCAATGGCATCTGGTGTAAATTGGTGATTGGCCTGCAAGGGTTCTGTTTGCCCAGCCTTCATCAAGAGGAACTGGTAGGTCTTGAGCCATTCTCCCTTGCGAAGCGCTAAACGCTTAAGGGCCTGATTGTTCTCCTTGACCTGATTTAGCTCAGTCTCACCATCCAGATAGATGCTGTTTTGCTCCACCAAGGCGTCATAAAAATTGGTCGCCAAATCACTTTGGATAACTTGGACATTCTCTAGTAAATACGTATAAGCTTGTTCAATTTTTTCAAAATCCATATTCCTATCTTATCAAATTTCCCTTCTTTTTTCCATCCTTATAGAAAAATCACTCCCTGACTAGGCGAGTGATTTTTGAGTTACTGTTAAAAAGAGTTCTGAGTAATTTCCTTGAAACAGGTCTTCAGCGCTATAGAGGATCTGACTATGCACAGATGAAAAGCCATGCTCAATTAGCTGTTCTTCCAGTTCAGCTAAATCAAATCCATGATGATTAGACTCCGTCTTGGTAAAATCAGCAATGAGGAGTCGCCCATCCTCCCTCAAATATTGATGAAACAGTGAGAGAGCTGCATCCAAATCAGGCATATGGTGAAGAACCCGACTAACGACAATGAGATCAAACTCTTGCTCCAAGGGATTTTCCAATAAATCTTGCTCCAAAAACTGGATATTCTCGATGTCTTGCTGCTCCGCTTTCAAACGAGCCTGCTCCAGCATTTTCTCAGAAATGTCTACAAGAGTGACAGATTTAGCCTGCTTGGCTAGGGGCAAGGCTAATAGACCCGTCCCTCCGCCGAAATCCAAAATTTCTTTGTCTGATAGAAAATCAATCTGTTTCTCAACTGCTTGACAAACCAAGTTTGCAAGAAAGATATTTTTAGGGGAATCGAAAGTTTCTGCTTTGTGGTTAAAATCATGTTTCATATTTTTAGTTTAGCACAAAGTAGTTGAATTGACTAGGAATTCTCTTTCTTTTCAGACTTCTCTTCTGATTTTTTCTTTTCCGCTTGATTACTTGAATCAGTCACTACCTTTTCCTTTTTATCCGTTTTCTCTTCTTTGATTTTAACTAACGGAAATAAGAACTCATATTGGCTCTTAGGCGTACGAACCGTCGTCACTAAGCTTGTTTTCTTGTTTTGATAGCTTACCTGACCTAGGTTAAAGACCTGTTCCCCACTTTCTTGCTCAACCTTATCTTTGGTTCGTTTGGCCATAGCAAAAGCGATTAACTTTTCTTTATTCAAAGCATAGTCTTGATAGTGGGCGACTTGTCTGTTCAAATAAAATTGTAACAAAAGACTAAAGATGGCTGCCATTGTGACTGCGTAGAGGAGAACTCCCGCCTTAACTTTTTTCTTTTTCCACACGATAGATGAACTCCCTTTCTAAGCCTTTTTGGAATTGAAAACGAAAGCGAACCAGTTGATTTTCCTCTATAATCTGAGCTGATTTGAGTCCATAAACCATAGGTTGATAACCTCGTCCACTGGCATCAGTTTTTCGAAAATCGTCCGATTTAGACTTGCCTATCGCAATTTCCTTGCCATCCTGCTTCATATAAATGCGATTGCCTTCTACTTTTTCGAACTGCGAACGGTCTAATTCTGCCTCCAGCTGGTCTACAAACAAGAGCCACTCTTTTTGCTCACTTTGCTGCTGGTAGCGAACTTCTGAAATGAGGAGCTGACTCATGGCTTGAAAGAGAAGTAAGCTTCCACTGATGACAATAAGGGCAATCAGCGATTCTAACAGGGTAAAAGCCTTGATCTTATGGCTCTTTGATAGCCAACAACTGTTCTGAACCATAGTAGACCTCCAATCCTTTTTCACTAGAAAACACCTGAATCTCAACTCCGTTTATGTTTACCTGATTTTGACCTGTCTGCAAGGCCATCTTAGCTACCCTCAAGACTTCTTCCTTTTGCAAGATTTTTACTTCTTCTTGCCTATTTTTCTGAATTTGTCCCAAAAGGAGAGTCGCAATGCTGGCAAAGATAGCTAGAGCGACTACGGCTTCCAGTAAAATCACTGCCCTAATTTTTTGTTTCCTTAATGCGTTTAATTTTTCCATTTCCTAGATATAATTGATAACGAATCGCTCCTTTGCTGGTCTGAAATTCAACCTTATCCAAGGACGAATTGCCCCCAGCTCGGTCAAATGTGATACTTTGGCCTGATGGTGCCTGAATTCCTTTAGGAACAGTCAATTTTTGACTGCCATTGCTAATGGTCTTTCCGTCTATGCTCAAACTTGTCTTTTGCTGACTGGCTGCACTGCGTTTTTGGTTTTCCCGATAGAGTTCTTCAAACTCCATAAAGAAAATCTGCTCCTCTACCGCCGCAAAAGTGGACTGAACAGAGCCGGACAAGCCCAAGGCAAGGATACTCACAAGTCCCAAAACTAAGAGACTTTCAAACATGGTAAAGGCCTTAATCATTGACTTTACGATTGGCTCCTCCGTTTTTATCATGGTATTCTTTATAAGCCTTAGCCTGTTCTTCTGTGATTCGCCCATCTGCTTGTAACTTACTTAGGCTAGCATCTTCATTCTTATCTAAGCTATAAAGTTCTGCCTGGCTTTCCACTACCTTAACAACAGCAGCTTTTCCTTTGTCATTGACCGCCTCTTTTTGCTTGGTCAAATTAGGTACAAAGAGCAAGAGAAGCACGCTGATGATGAGCAAGACCACCAACATTTCCACAAGCGTGAAAGCCTTCACTTTCGCTTTTTTCAAGAATGTCATCATTTTTTTCATTTTAAAAATTTACCTCCATATTTTGATACATGGGCATGAGCATTGCCGCGTAAAGTAAAACGATAATCAGAGCCACAAAGATAAAGACCAGTGGCTGCACCAGATTCATGGTGCGATTGACTCGGGTAAAAAATGCTTCCCAAGTTTTTTCAGCATAGATTTCCAACTCACTACCCAGTTTAGACTTGACTTCTCCATACTCGATGATGAGACTCAACTCCTTTTTAAAGAAAGGATAAATTGCTATGGTTTGAGAAAATTCCCGACCATTTTGTAGGGATTGAGCTAAGTCTTGACCGATTTCTTTAAAGAGTTGGGAACCTTGTTCCTGCATCATCTGAAATATCTGCGTCAACTCCATTCCTTGAGAAATCATATTACCCCATTCACGCGCATAATAGGCTGTCAAATAGGTCTGCACAAAAATTCCAAAGAAGGGAAGGCGTGCTAAGATAGAAAAGACCCGCATCTTAGAACTTCTTTTATAGAAAGTTAGTGCTAAAAGGGTAAGTAGAGAAACAAACCCTACCATGCCTAGAAAGATTTGTGGCAGATGGCCGATAATCTGAGTGGCAATATTGCTACTATCCAGTTGTGGTAGTAGGTAGTTCCGTAGCCCCAGCATGATTAAGAGAAGAAATCCCAGCAAAATCAAAGGATAGGTCGCTACTTCAATTAATTTTTTCTTGACCTTGGCCAGATTGTCTAGATACTCTTCTATCTTTCCCAAACTCAGGTGAAGATTCCCATGAACTTCAGCTAGAGATAATTGAGTAACAATAGCACTTGAAAAGCCCAAACTTTCCATCATTTCTGAGAATGATTTCCCCTGAGACAAGCCCGTGCGCATCTGGGTCACACACTGCTTGTCCAACAAAGCACTCCTATCTAAAAAAGAGATGGTCTCTACCAGATGAAAACCGCTGGAAAAGAGATTGTTAAACAAGGTAATGATATTTTTTTGCTTAGCTGTAGCTAATTTTTTCCGTTTCAGCCTGAAGACTTGTGATATGTCCATCTTTAAGAAGCTGGTCAATCTGTTCATTCCAGCTAGTTGGCTGGTGTTCTTGATAGTCTTTATTTGCAAAGTCAACGATTCCTCCTCCCCCGATTAATCTCTGGTAGCAGACTCCTTGCAGAACGATTGCCAATTCCTCCTCACTCACCCCCAACTCCAACAGGCGTTCATAAACACCTCGGATACTCTTGGCATGAATGGTTGAAAAGACTGTCGCCCCTGTCAAACTGGCTCTGACCACTGCACGCGCTGTCTCGCTGTCCCGAATTTCTCCGATAATCAAGAGGTCAGGACGATGACGCAAGGAAAGTTTGATTAGATTTTCATAGGTCAACCCGATTGCTTCATTTAACTGCAACTGGAGCATATCCTCTTGTTTGATTTCTACCGGATCTTCAATGGACATGACTTGTTGTCCCTTAAAAAGAGACTTGGCTAATTCGTGCATCAAGGTCGTCTTACCACTGCCGACTGGACCAGCAAAAAGATAAAGTCCCCGTTGCCTGTACTGCTTGCCCAATTCTTCAATATCCTGAAACCAAAAATGCAAATCCTGCTCCTCATCGTGCAACAAGCGAATGACTAAACTCTCATGTCCTCGATAATCGCCTACAGTAGATAGACGTAGGGACGCCATCTTATCGTCATAGGCATAATCGCAGGAACCTAGCTGACTACGTCGCTTTTCTCCAACATTCATACCCGACACAAACTTAAAGTGACTGATGACAGCCGCAAACTTTTCAAAATCATAACTACCAATTTTACAGCGCTCGTCTCCCACCCTCATATGAAGCTCATAGGCGTCTAGCTTAGGAACAAAATAAATATCCTGCGCTCCTTTTTTCCGAGCTGAACGAATGATTTCTTGTGCAATTTCTTGAACCATACTTACCTCCTCACCTATACTATTCGCAAAGATTTGGAAAAATAAAAAAAGCAACTTCAAAAAAGTTACTTTTTCTCTATTTTACTTTCATACGGCAAGAACGGTGCCTTTCCTGACCAGTTTGTTTTTCATAGCCTGGGCGTAGTTTTTCATCTGGAATAACCTGCTCGTCCTGCAAAAGAGCCAAAGAATGGTATTGTTGTAAATACTCATCACATTCATCGCACCAGCGTTGGTCTTCTGGATCCCAAAAAATGGTCATCAAGTCGCTTCTACTTTTATAAAGAGGGGATTCTTGTTCCAATCTAAACCAGCAAGTCTTGTAGTATTTGAGAGCATCATAATACTGATCAAATTTCTTACTTGCTACAATATCTTCTTCCCAACCTTCTAAGAACCACCAAGGTTCAAAATCTCCGTACATTTCTATAACACGATACATGTTCATTCATTCCTTTGTACCGTATATTATAACCAATTCCGCCAAACAAGGAAAGAAATATGCTCATTTCTTAATTTTTTGATAAAAAATCCAGCCATCTGATGGATGACTGAATTTCTATTTGCTTATATGATAAAAACTTTTTGGTTCTTAAGCTTCTGAAATATCATTTTCGATAATGACCTTAATAGCATGGTGGTCTGCTGCCTTACCGAAGACTTCATAGGCTTTTTCAATTTCACTTAGTTTGAAATAATGAGTTACCAATTTTTCTGGTTCAATCTTATGACTTTCAAGTGCTTTCAACAATTGTGGAGTGGTATTTGTAGATACCAAACCAGTTGTTACATTGATGTTGCGAATCCAAAGTTTGTCCAAATCGAATTCAACTGGTTTACCATGTACACCACAGTTGGCAACTGTTCCGTCTACACCGATAATCTTTTGACAGAAGTCAAATGTTGCAGGAATACCAACAGCTTCGATAGCAACATCTACACCACGGCCATCTGTCAAATCATAAATTTCTTTAATAGCTTTTTCAGGGGCTGAAGAATTAACCTTATGAGTCGCACCGAATGATAAAGCAGTTTCCAAGCGGTTATCGTCTAAGTCCACCATAATCAATTTGGCTGGTGAGTAGAACTGAGCTGTCAAAAGAGCAGCCAATCCAACTGGACCTGAACCAATAATGGCTACGCTACAACCAGGTTCTACTTTCCCTTTCAAGACACCAATTTCATATCCAGTAGGCAGAATGTCTGATAGCATAACCAAGGCTTCATCTGACAAGTCTTCTGGAGTGTGGTAAAGAGTGTTATCTGCATGAGGGACACGTAGATACTCCGCCTGCATACCGTCAATCAAGTGACCGAAAATCCAGCCCCCTTCGTCTTCACAGTGGGCATAAATTCCTTTTTTACAGTAGTAACATTTACCACAAGCACAGACACAAGAAATCAAGACCTTGTCACCTTTTTTGAAGTTAGACACTCCTTCTCCAACTTCTTCAACAATCCCAATCCCTTCGTGACCAAGAATGGTACCACTTTGACAAGCAGGAACATCCCCTTTGATAATATGGAGGTCTGTTCCACAAATAGTGGTTTTTACGATACGCACAATAGCGTCTGTTGGCTTGCGAATCACTGGTTTGTCAACGTCAACAAAAGAAGCAAGTCCTGGTTTAACATAAGTATAGGCTTTCATAAAGTACTCCTCCGTTTTTTTATTTGTACTATTTATAATATAATTGTAAGCCTTTTCATTTGTTTCTTCAAGCTTTTTTGTGATTTTTTTAACTTTTTTATTTACCGGTAAAGTACCATACATAAAAAAGCAGAAGCCAGTCTGCTTTCATCCTTAACAAAGAGAAATTTCACTACTCCATAAGAACTTTCGATTAACATCAAACGACTAAACAAAAATGATATTACTGATAGATGGGGAATATTCTTCTATATCATTGAAACACTAGGACATCCAAAACAATTGCACTTTCAGTAAATTTCTATACTAAAATTACGAATAATCTCTGCAATATTATCTAGGTTGCAATATATATTAGACATTTTACTAACAATTTTTATAATAGCTTTTGTCTTTAAGAGCACAATAACGGCCTTGCTTCTCACTTAACGAGATTCAAGACCGTTATTTAAGATTTTTATTTTATAGCTCTATCTTCTACTATTTGATTGTGTTGAAGATGAACTTGATGTACTGCTAGAGCTACTACTTGAGCTTGGTGTAGATGAGAAACTACCAATAATACTTGACCAAGCATTTTGGTAATCTGCTTCACTTCCTCCAATAGCAAAGTGATAGCTTGTCGTTGGAGCTCCCACCTTGGTAGCCCAATAGCTTGTTACAGTAGAACCTGAAAGATCCACTGTTCTTCCATTAACGGATACTTTGCCAGGTTTCTGCCCTGTTGATCTGAGGACCTGAGATTGAGTCACACTAGAATCAAGATTAAAGCGTTCATTGCCCCAAACACCAGGCTCAGCCTGTTGGATAGCATTGACCAAGTGGGCCATATATTTGGCATTTCGATAATGCCCAGCCCCCTTAGCCATTGGACGGTTGTCATCGTGACCTAGCCAACCACCTAGAGTCAATCTTGGTGTCGAAAGCATGAGCCACATATTTTCATCTTCATTGGTTGTACCAGTCTTACCAATCCAGTCTGCACGAGCTAAACTTGAATTGATAGAAGCCAAGTCCGTTTGGAAACTTGAAGTGATCCGAGATGAAATCACCTCACGAAGCAAACTCTGCATGATCGTTGCTGTTGCCTTCGAATACACTTGAACTGGTTTGTCTTGGAACTCATAGATTACTCTACCATCAGATGATTCAATCTTAGAAATCACATGTTTTTGATGGTAGACACCGTTATTGGCAATTGTTTGATAACCATTGGTATGCTGGGCAACTGTGACTTCAATCCCACCACCCATAGGCAGACTTTCGATACCGTACTCTGGAATCTCGTAACCCATTTTTTCCATATAGCTCTTAACATCGACACCTTTTTCACGAAGCATGCGATAAGTCCAATAGGCTGGAATATTCCATGAATAGTTTAAAGCATCACCCAAATTGACCATATCTGTACCTTTACTACTACCATGCACAATCGGACTACCATTTGCAAAATTTGTAGGATAATTTGACAATATGCTAGCACTTCCCATCAAACCTTGGTCAATGGCAATTCCGTAGGCCAGCAAAGGCTTGGTTGTAGAGGCTGGTGAACGCTTGGTGTCAAAGGCGTGATTGTTTTGGTTAGTCTGGTAATTACGACCACCAACAAAGCCTAGAACAGCCCCCGTTTTATTGTCCATCAAAACATTCCCTACTTCAGGCTGCCCAGTCGAATCATCTACCAAATGACCATAGTTAGCAACTGCATTTTGCATGGCCGCATGGATTTTTTTATTGATCGTTGTAGTAATTTTGTAGCCACCATTACTTAGTTCCTGCTCAGCTCTCTCATGATAAGCCTTTCGAATCGCTTCATTTTTCAACTCTTGGCTCGAAACATTATCCTGTCGAACTAAATAATCATACATACGGTCTGTCGCTTCAGCCATAGCTGTAAAGTAGAGATAATCCCTCGAAACAACATTGACAGTTCCTGATGGCAAGAAGTCTTGCTTGAGATTATAATCCTTGTACTGGTCGTATTCTTCCTGAGTCAGAGCACCCGTACGGTACATGTTGTAGAGAACATCCTTGGCCCGCTTCAAACCAAGTTCTAAGTCTTCATCACTCTTTAACTCTCCAGTATTTTCATAAGGGGAATAAGTAATCGGACTCTGTGGCAAACCTGCTAGGAAGGCAGCTTGGGGAATACTCAACTTTTTGGCATCGATACCAAAAATCCCTTCAGCAGCTTGCTGGGCACCTGCAATATTCTGCCCTTTATGATTTCGACCAAAGGGAGCAACATTGAGATAAGTCGTCAAGATTTCATCCTTACTCATGCTACGTTCCAAGGCAAGGGCATCAACAATTTCTGTAGCCTTACGAGCCAAAGTCGGAGCATCTCCGACCACTTGTTGCTTGATTAACTGTTGGGTCAAGGTCGAGCCCCCACTAGACGAGCCCAAACCTGCAAAAGTTCCCAAAGTCGCCCGAATCACAGCTTTTGGCACAACCCCGTTATGTTCAAGAAAATGTTCATCCTCAGTAGCAACGATAGCCTTTTTGAGATTGTCCGATATTTCCTCAGATGAAACAGAAGTTCGCAGTAGGTCACTCTCGATAGAAGCGATAACACTCCCATCTGCGTAAACAATTTCTGAGATGGAAGAAATATTTTTAACCTGCTTGACCAAATCCTCCGATTGGGGAACCTTAGCCTTGTCAAACAAAGCAACTCCATAACCAAGAGCTACACCAGCACCAAAAAGCCCACCGATAAAGCCTAGAATAAAGAGAGTATTCAAAATTCCCTTAATAGCAACTAAAATGCTACCTAGGATAGCCAGAACTTTCCCACCTGTCCCATCCGACTTCTTCACTTCTGAGACTTTCTCTGATTTTCTATGATTTATTTTTGATTTTACTCGCTGGAAAAATTCCAGCATTTTTCGTTTTAATTCATTTAATTGATTTTGCATGGATTTCCTCACTCTATCTATTATACCATAAAAGGTAAACTTTCAATAAAATAGCTACTTTCTTCCTTATTCTACTAGGCTATTGCCCGAGTTTGTGATACAATAGGTAGAAACAATATTTTATAAAGGAGAAAAGACACATGCACATTTTTGATGAGCTAAAAGAGCGTGGTTTGATTTTTCAAACGACTGATGAAGAAGCTTTGCGTAAAGCCCTAGAAGAAGGTCAAGTTTCTTATTATACTGGCTATGATCCAACTGCTGACAGCCTTCACCTAGGCCACCTTGTCGCAATCTTGACAAGTCGTCGCTTGCAGCTAGCAGGTCACAAACCTTATGCGCTCGTTGGCGGTGCTACAGGTCTCATCGGAGATCCGTCCTTCAAAGATGCTGAACGTAGTCTCCAAACAAAAGACACAGTAGATGGCTGGGTCAAGTCTATCCAAGGACAACTTTCTCGTTTTCTTGACTTTGAAAATGGGGAAAATAAAGCTGTCATGGTCAACAACTACGACTGGTTTGGCAGCATCAGCTTCATTGACTTCCTCCGTGATATCGGAAAATACTTTACTGTCAACTACATGATGAGTAAGGAATCTGTGAAAAAACGGATTGAAACAGGGATTTCTTACACTGAGTTTGCCTACCAAATCATGCAAGGTTATGACTTCTTCGTCCTTAACCAAGATCACAACGTAACGCTACAAATCGGTGGTTCTGATCAGTGGGGAAATATGACAGCTGGTACTGAATTGCTTCGTCGTAAGGCTGACAAGACAGGCCACGTTATCACTGTTCCACTGATCACAGATGCAACTGGTAAGAAATTTGGTAAATCAGAAGGAAACGCAGTCTGGCTCAATCCTGAAAAGACTTCTCCATACGAAATGTACCAATTTTGGATGAACGTTATGGACGCAGACGCTGTTCGCTTCTTGAAGATCTTTACTTTCTTGTCACTTGATGAGATTGAAGACATTCGTAAACAATTTGAAGCAGCGCCACACGAACGCTTGGCTCAAAAAGTCTTGGCTCGTGAAGTCGTTACACTTGTTCACGGAGAAGAAGCTTACAAAGAAGCCCTCAACATCACTGAGCAACTCTTTGCAGGAAACATCAAAAACCTTTCTGTTAAAGAGCTCAAACAAGGACTTCGTGGAGTGCCAAACTACCAAGTTCAAGCAGATGAAAACCACAATATTGTGGAACTGCTCGTCTCATCTGGTGTGGTTAACTCAAAACGCCAAGCCCGTGAAGATGTCCAAAATGGAGCTATCTACGTAAACGGCGACCGCATTCAAGACCTTGACTATGTCTTGAGTGACGCAGATAAGTTAGAGAACGAACTAACTGTTATCCGTCGCGGTAAGAAAAAATACTTTGTATTGACTTATTAAAAAGAAGACTGGAGGCATTTGCCATCCAGTCCTTTTTTTGCTAGACTTAAACTATGAATACAAACCTTAAACCCAAACTTCAGCGCTTCGCTTCTGCGACTGCCTTTGCCTGTCCTATCTGCCAAGAAAATCTGACTCTGGTAGAGAGCAGTCTCAAATGTAACAATCGCCATTCTTTCGACTTGGCTAAATTTGGCTATGTCAATCTGGCACCTCAAATCAAGCAATCTGCCAACTACGACAAAGAAAACTTTCAAAACCGCCAACAAATCCTAGAAGCCGGCTTTTACCAAGCTATCTTAGAGGCCATTTCCGATTTACTTGCAAGCTCAAAAACTGCCAAAACAATTTTAGATATCGGTTGTGGCGAAGGATTCTATTCTCGCAAACTCCAAGAAAGTCACCCTGAAAAAACCTTCTATGCCTTTGACATTTCAAAAGATTCTATCCAAATCGCTGCCAAGAGCGAACCCAACTGGGCAGTCAATTGGTTCGTTGGCGACCTGGCTCGTCTTCCTATAAAAGACGCCAGCATGGATATTCTGCTTGATATCTTTTCGCCTGCCAACTATGGAGAATTTCGCCGCATTTTATCCAAAGACGGTATCTTGATAAAGGTTATTCCAACTGAAAATCACCTCAAAGAAATCCGTCAAAGGGTACAAGACCAGCTGACAAACAAGAATTATTCTAATCAAGATATCAAAAATCATTTCCAAGAACACTTTACCATCCTATCTAGTCAAACTGCCTCTCTAACTAAGACTATCACAGCAGAACAACTCCAATCCCTACTCAGTATGACGCCTCTCCTCTTTCACATCGACCAGAGCAAGATTGACTGGAGCCAACTGACAGAGATTACCATTGAAGCGGAGATTCTGGTTGGAAAAGTACTGTAATTGGCACATAAAAAGAAACCGCATTTCAAGAAGATATGCGGTTTTAAATTGCAATTTTTAAACTATCTATCTAAAGAGAGTTGAAATTTAATAATTCTAATCTCTAATCTTTATTTTCGATTCGAGATAACAAACTTATCAATGAACAGTAAGTGATATAAGGCCAGTACCAAACCCCATAAACTACCAAGAAAAGAGATTTCTTGATGATTGAGAGGAAACAAATCGTGGTTACCTATATAGAGGCAGGTCAAAATGATAAATAAAATCCAAAATAAACCCTACATTCTTAAAATAACTTAGTACATAAATGATAATGCTGTCGTCGCCATCAATATTGCAAGAACTATTTTCCAAATTTTTTTATTTTTTCCAAAAATCTTATCAGGTAACAAGCTTATTACAAGAAAGATAATAAACAACACCAATTTAAGTGTATATATCATAAAAACACCTTCTTTCTTATAATTATATTGTAACACTTTATGTAAGCGAATACAATAAATATGAGGTGTTCAACTACGAAGAAACATAAGGATGAAAGACAGTAAAAACCAGCATTTCTAAGCCTTCACTGCATCTAGAATTTCTCTATTTTTAGACAAAATTAACCAAAATCCACATCAATCAAAAAAAGCGAATTTCAATTGAAATTCGCTTTTTTACAAGATCTATTAGTATAAATTTGTATCTTATACTCAATGAAAATCAAAGAGCAAACTAGGAAGCTAGCCACAGACTGTACTTGAGTACGGCAAGGCAACGCTGACATGGTTTGAATTTGATTTTCGAAGAGTATTAGTTCAAGTGCCAGATATCTTCGTTATACTGAGCGATTGTACGGTCAGATGAGAAGAATCCTGCTTTAGAAATGTTAACGATAACTTTATCCAACCATGCGTCACGGTCTTCGTAGTCAGCCAACATTTGCTCTTTCACTTTGATGTAATCTTCTAAGTCAAGAAGAGTCATGAACCAGTCTTTGTTGATCAATTCATTGTAAAGACGTTCCAAGCGCTCTTTGTTTCCAGCTGCAAGAACTGCATCGCTAACGATGAAGTCAACCAATGGTTTGATAGCTTCACGAGCGTAGAATTCGCTTGATTTGTAAGCTGCTTTTGCGTAAAGGTCGATAACAGTTTCTGAATCTTCACCGAAGATGTAGATATTTTCGTCTCCAACCAACTCAGCGATTTCCACGTTAGCACCGTCCATAGTACCAAGAGTCAAAGCTCCGTTCAACATGAATTTCATGTTACCAGTACCTGAAGCTTCTTTAGAAGCAAGTGAGATTTGTTCTGAAATATCACATGCTGGGATAAGGAAGCTTGCTGCAGTAACGTTGTAGTTTTCAACCATAACTACTTGCAAGTGTGGAGCTACTGCTGGATCGTTAGCAATAACTTCTGACATGCAAAGAATCAAGTGGATGATGTCTTGAGCAATTGTGTAGGCTGGAGCTGCTTTACCACCAAAGAAGATTGTGATTGGACGAGCAGGGATGTTACCAGCTTTGATGTCAAGGTATTTGTGGATTACGTACAAAGCGTTCATTTGTTGACGTTTGTACTCGTGAAGACGTTTGATTTGGATGTCAAAGATAGAGTTTGGATTGATTTCCACACCTTGGTGTTCTTTCAAGTGACGAGCCAATTTACGTTTGTTGTGAGCCTTGATACTTTCCAATTTTTCTTTGACAGCTGCTTTGTCTTCATAAGACAAGAGTTTTTCAAGCTCATCAGCTTCATGGTGCCAACCTTCTCCAAGAATCTCATCCAAGTAATGAGACAATCTTGGGTTAGCATGCATGAGCCAACGACGGAAAGTGATACCGTTTGTTTTGTTGTTGAATTTTTCTGGGTAAAGGTCGTAGAAGGCTTTCAACTCAGAGTTCTTCAAGATTTCAGTGTGGAGTGCTGCTACCCCGTTAACGCTGTATCCGTAGTGGATATCCATGTGAGCCATGTGAACACGTCCGCTCTCATCGATAATTTGAACAGCTGGATCTTTCACTTCTGCTTTCACGCGACGGTCCAATTCTTCAATGATTGGTACCAAGTGAGGAACCACTTCTTGCAAGAATTCAAGAGGCCATTTTTCAAGGGCTTCAGCAAGGATTGTGTGGTTAGTGTAGGCAGTCATGCTACGAACGATTGAGATTGCTTCGTCAAGCTCGATACCACGTGCAGTCAAAAGACGGATCAATTCAGGGATAACCATTGATGGGTGAGTATCGTTGATTTGTACAACTGCGTAGTCAGCAAGGTCATGCAAGTTGCTTCCTTTTTCGATTGCTTCGTCGATGATCAATTGCGCACCGTTTGAAACCATGAAGTATTGTTGGAAGATACGGAGCAATTCACCTTGACGGTCACTATCATCTGGGTAAAGGAAAAGAGTCAAGTTGTGAGCGATGTCTGTCTTATCAAAGTTGATACCGTCTTTAATGATTGAAGAATCAACTGAATCCAAGTCAAACAAACGCAAGCGGTTCTTAGTTTCTGTCTTGTAACCAGGTACATCGATATCGTAAAGAGTAGATGTCAATGTGAAGTGAGCAAATGGTACTTGGTAGCTACGACTTGAGCGAACCAACCAGTTTTGCTCTGTCAACCATGCATTTGGAATTGTTTCTTGTTGGTTATTTTTAAGAACTTGTTGGAAAAGACCGTAGTGGTAGTTAAGACCAACACCGTCACCGTTCAAACCAAGAGTAGCAATTGAATCGATAAAGCAGGCAGCCAAACGTCCCAAACCACCATTACCAAGAGATGGTTCCAATTCAACTTCTTCAACTTCGATCAAGTCTTTACCTGCAGCAGCAAGTTCTTTTTTGACATCGTCGTAAAGACCAAGGTTGATCAAGTTGTTTGACAAAAGTTTACCAATCAAGAACTCAGCTGAGATGTAGTAAACTTTTTTCTTACCAGTGTTAACTGGTTTTTGACTGCTTGCAAGTTTGCTGTAGTTAAGAAGAGCCAGGTAAAGCTCTTCATTGCTACATTCTGCAATGGTTTTATTGTAACGATTTTGTACAAATTCTTGTAGTGATAACATGTTTAAGGTGTCTCCTGATATTGTATTATTTCTTTAATTCTACCAAATTTTCATTGATTCGGCGATAGATTGTTGTCAAGTCAAGCAAGCCTTCCTCGACAGCTGGTGTCAATTGATCTTCAGTCATACGCCAAGACCAGTTTCCACCAAGGGTAGATGGGAAGTTCATACGAGCTGCCTCATCCAATTCTAGCAAATCTTGCATAGTTGCAATCGCCATGAAGCTAACTGATGAAAAGACTGTACGAAGCATAGCATGTGGCACTGTTTCGTATTCTTTACGGTTAGTGTAGCGAGCCATGTATTCACGAGTCGCATCATCGATCTCGTTACGGTACCAACCAAGGACCGTATTGTTGTCGTGTGTTCCTGTGTACATAACTGAGTTAGCAGGTGCCAAGTGTGGGCTATCGATGCTTTCGTCTTCTGGGTTGAAGGCAAATTGAAGAATCTTCATTCCTGGGAAGCCAGTACGTTCACGCAATTCGATAACTTCATCAGTCATGAAGCCAAGGTCTTCAGCGATGATGTTTAGCTCACCAAGTTCTTCCTTAACGGCTGCAAAAAGCTTGTAGCCAGGACCTTTCACCCACTCACCAGGTGCTGCTGTATCGGAACCAGCAGGGATTTCCCAGTAAGATTCGAAGCCACGGAAGTGGTCGATACGAACGATGTCGTAGATTTTAAAGCTTTCACGCAAGCGTTCAATCCACCATTTGTAACCGTCTTTGTCCATTGCTTCCCAGTCATAGATTGGGTTACCCCAAAGCTGACCAGTTGCAGAGAACTCATCTGGTGGACATCCTGCGATGCAAGTAGCCTTACCATTGACATTTGTCTTGAAGAGGTGTGGATTTGCCCACATATCACTTGAATCTTCCGCTACATAGATTGGCATGTCTCCAACGATTTCGATGTGGTTGTCGTTAGCGTAAGCTTTCAATTTCAACCATTGTTGGAAGAAGAAGTATTGAGTCACACGGTGGTAAACCAACTTGTCTGCCAATTGTTCACGGTAGCTTTCAAGTGCTGAAGCTTTACGAGCACGGGCATCTGCATCTGGCCACTCAGTCCAAGCAAGATTGTCAAAATGCTCTTTGATAGCCATATACTCTGCAAAGAGTTCAAGCCATGATTGGTTGTCTTGAGCAAATTTCTCAAAATCTTTAACATCTCCTACTTCCAAGAAACGTTTTACCGCTTTTTCTAAAAGAGGACGACGTGCATAGTAGATTTTCGCATAGTCAACTTCAGACGCATCACTACCAAAGTCAACCCCTTCAAGGTCACTTGCTTGTAACAAGCCTTGCTCCACTAAGATATCCAAATCGATAAAATGAGTGTTCCCTGCAAAGGCTGAGAAAGATTGGTAAGGAGAGTCACCGTAACTAGTTGTTCCTAGTGGAAGGATTTGCCAGTAACGTTGTTTTGTGCGAACCAAGAAATCAACGAAGTCGTAAGCACTTTTACCAAATGATCCAATTCCGTATGCTCCTGGAAGAGAAGAAATGTGCATCAACACACCACTTTGACGTTTTTTCATAATAAGCACCTCATGTGTTTATAGTTAGATATTACATTTTTATGAACGCAAACGTTTGCGCTACTACTAGTATAGCTTATTTTCTTGATAAATGCAAGCGGTTTTAAATAACTTTTTTGATTATTTTTTAAAAATTTTTTCTTCTTACTCGTATATATATTCTTTCAGGAAACAAACAAAATAGGAATAAGGCTTTCACTTATCTTATTAAGCAAAAATAAAGTGAGAATCCTCTCTACTTTCCATTTGTAAATTAGGCAATCGTTTTCCCGACTTTTTTTAAATTTAAAACAAAACCGATTTTTGGGATTTTCTACTATTATAAACAAATAAAACGCTTACCCTTTTCGTGAATTTTTTTAAAATTTTTACAAAAAACACTTGCAACCGCTTTCCGATTGTGCTATACTAGTCCCATAAAGGAAAACGTTTGCGTTTCCTCATTATAAAATTTGTTATTCTTTAGGAGGAATACACTATGTCATCTAAATTCATGAAAAGCGCTGCTGTGCTTGGAACTGCTACACTTGCTAGCTTGCTTTTGGTAGCTTGCGGAAGCAAACCTGCTGAAAAAGCTGCTGATGCTGGTTCATCTGAAGCGAAAGAAATCACTCTTTACGTTGAAGACCAATACAAAGCTTTTGCTGAATCAGCTGCAAAAGCTTACGAAAAAGAAGCTGGCGTAAAAGTGACTATCAAAACCGGAGACCAAATGGGTGGTCTTGACAACCTTTCTCTAGATAACCAATCTGGTAAAGCTGCTGACGTTATGATGGCACCATACGACCGTGTAGGTAGCCTTGGTACTGACGGCCAACTTTCAGAAGTGAAGTTGAGCGACGGCGCTAAAACAGATGATAAAACTAAATCTCTTGTAACAGCTGCTGACGGTAAAGTTTACGGTGCTCCTGCCGTTATCGAGTCACTTGTTATGTACTACAACAAAGACTTGGTAAAAGAAGCTCCAAAAACATTTGCTGACTTAGAAAACCTTGCTAAAGATAGCAAATACGCATTCGCTGGTGAAGATGGAAAAACTTCTGCTTTCCTAGCTGACTGGACAAACTTCTACTTTGCATACGGACTTCTTGCTGGTAACGGCGGTTACGTATTCGGACAAAACGGTAAAGACGCTAAAGACATCGGTCTTGCAAACGACGGCGCTATCAAAGGTGTAGAATACGCTAAATCTTGGTATGAAAAATGGCCTAAAGGTATGCAAGATACTGAAGGAGCTGGAAACCTAATCCAAACTCAATTCCAAGAAGGTAAAACAGCTGCTATCATTGACGGACCTTGGAAAGCTAAAGCCTTCAAAGACGCTAAAGTAAACTACGGTGTTGCAACTATCCCAACTCTTCCAAACGGAAAAGACTACGCAGCATTCGGTGGTGGTAAAGCTTGGATCATCCCATCAAGCACTAAGAACCTTGAAGCTGCTCAAAAATTTGTAGACTTCCTTGTTTCAACTGAAGAACAAAAAGCCTTCTACGATACAACTAACGAAATCCCAGCTAACACTGAAGCTCGTTCATACGCTGAAGGTAAAAACGATGAGTTGACAACAGCTGTTATCAAACAGTTCAAGAACGCTCAACCAATGCCAAACATCTCTCAAATGTCAGCAGTTTGGGACCCAGCTAAAACAATGTTATTTGAAGCTGTAAGTGGTAAGAAAGATGCTAAAACAGCTGCTAACGATGCTGTAACATTGATCAAAGAAACAATCAAACAAAAATTTGGTGAATAAAAAGTTTGTTCAAGGGGGGTGGAATTCAAATCCCCCTTTGAATTTATCAATAAAAAACATATATAGTTTAGGTTTTGATTAGAAACCAGTATCCTATGAAAGGAGTTATTATGGAAAAGCAACAACCTAGTAAAGCAGCCCTGCTGTCTATCATTCCTGGGTTAGGACAGATTTACAATAAACAAAAGGCCAAAGGTTTTATCTTCCTTGGCGTAACCATCGTATTTGTCCTTTATTTCCTAGCACTTGCATCCCCTGAATTGAGCAACCTCATCACTCTTGGTGACAAGCCAGGTCGTGATAATTCCCTCTTCATGCTGATTCGTGGTGCCTTCCATTTAATCTTTGTAGTTGTTTATGTACTCTTTTATTTCGCAAATATCAAAGATGCACATACAACTGCCAAACACATTAATAATGGTATTCCAGTAGCACTTACCTTTAAAGAAATGGTCAAAGGAATCTATGAGAATGGTTTCCCTTACCTCTTGATCATTCCATCTTACATTGCCATGACCTTTGCAATCATCTTCCCCGTTATCGTAACCTTGATGATTGCCTTTACCAACTACGACTTCCAACACTTGCCACCAAACAAATTGTTGGACTGGGTTGGTTTGACCAACTTTACAAACATTTGGAGCTTGAGTACCTTCCGTTCTGCCTTTGGTTCTGTTCTTTCTTGGACTATCATTTGGGCTTTATCTGCCTCAACTTTACAGATCGTGATTGGTATCTTCACAGCTATCATTGCTAACCAACCATTTATCAAAGGAAAACGTATCTTTGGTGTTATTTTCCTTCTTCCTTGGGCTGTCCCAGCCTTCATCACTATCTTGACATTCTCAAATATGTTTAATGATAGTGTTGGTGCTATCAACACTCAAGTCTTGCCGATCTTTGCTAAATTCCTTCCTTTCCTTGATGGGGCTCTTATCCCTTGGAAAACAGACCCTACTTGGACTAAGGTTGCCTTGATTATGATGCAAGGTTGGCTTGGATTCCCATATATCTACGTTTTGACTTTGGGTATCTTGCAATCTATTCCTAACGACCTTTACGAAGCAGCTTATATTGACGGTGCTAATGCTTGGCAAAAATTCCGCAACATCACTTTCCCAATGATCTTGGCTGTTGCAGCACCTACTTTGATTAGCCAATACACCTTCAACTTTAACAACTTCTCTATCATGTACCTCTTCAATGGTGGAGGTCCTGGTAGTGTCGGAGGAGGAGCTGGTTCAACAGATATCTTGATTTCATGGATCTACCGTTTGACAACAGGTACATCTCCTCAATACTCAATGGCGGCAGCTGTTACCTTGATTATCTCTATCATTGTCATCTCAATCTCTATGATCGCATTCAAGAAACTACACGCATTTGATATGGAGGATGTCTAAGATGAATAACTCAATTAAACTCAAACGTAGACTGACTCAAACCCTTACTTACCTCTACTTAATTGGCCTATCAATCGTGATTATCTATCCACTTTTGATTACCATCATGTCAGCCTTTAAAGCAGGTAACGTCTCAGCCTTTAAACTAGATACTAATATCGACCTCAATTTTGATAACTTTAAAGGCCTCTTCACTGAAACCTTGTACGGTACTTGGTACCTCAACACTTTGATTATCGCCTTAATTACTATGGCTGTTCAAACAAGTATTATCGTACTTGCTGGTTATGCTTACAGCCGTTACAACTTCTTGGCTCGTAAACAAAGTTTAGTCTTCTTCTTGATTATCCAAATGGTGCCAACCATGGCCGCTTTGACAGCCTTCTTCGTTATGGCGCTTATGTTGAACGCCCTTAACCACAGCTGGTTCCTCATCTTCCTCTACGTTGGTGGTGGTATCCCAATGAATGCTTGGCTCATGAAAGGCTACTTCGATACAGTGCCAATGTCTCTAGACGAATCTGCAAAACTAGACGGTGCAGGACACTTCCGCCGCTTCTGGCAAATTGTTCTTCCACTTGTTCGCCCAATGGTTGCCGTACAAGCTCTCTGGGCCTTCATGGGACCTTTCGGGGACTACATCCTCTCTAGTTTCTTGCTTCGTGAGAAAGAATACTTTACTGTTGCCGTAGGTCTCCAAACCTTCGTTAGCAATGTGAAAAACATGAAGATTGCCTACTTCTCAGCAGGTGCTATCCTCATCGCCCTTCCAATCTGTATTCTCTTCTTCTTCCTACAAAAGAACTTTGTTTCAGGACTTACAAGTGGTGGCGACAAGGGATAATATATCCCCGCCACCCTTTTTCATTTTATACTCTTCGAAAATCTCTTCAAACCACGTCAGCTTCACCTCCAACCTCAAAGCCGTGCTTTGAGCAACCTGCGGCTAGCTTCCTAGTTTGCTCTTTGATTTTCATTGAGTATTAGTGCTTGCTACTGTAAATAATATCCTTGTAGCAAGCAATTTGTCTCCTAGACTTGAAATAAAGCACATTTCTCTATATAATAATACTCATATAGAAAACACCTTTTAGAAAGATACCTATGCTTCCATATCCATTTTCCTATTTTTCAAGTATTTGGGGATTTCGTAAGCCCCTGTCCAAACGTTTCGGGCTCAACTGGTTTCAGCTTCTCTTTACCAGTATCTTCCTTATCAGCTTGTCCATGGTACCTATTGCCATCCAAAACAGCTCACAGGAGACTTATCCGCTAGAAACCTTTATCGATAATGTCTATGAACCTCTGACAGATGAAGTTGTCCAGGATCTCTCTGAACATGCTAGAATTGTTGATGGCGACTTAACTTATACAGGTACAGCTAGTCAAGCGCCTTCTATTGTGATTGGTCCAAGCCCAAGCAAAGAATTACCGAAGGACTTGCAACTGCATTTCGATACAAAAGAACTGATCATCAGCAAGGAAAGTAAGGAATTGACCCGCATCTCTTACCGAACCATTCAGACTGAGAGTTTCAAAAATAAGGATAGCTTGACCCAAGCAATTTCTAAAGACTGGTACCAACAAAATCGCGTCTATATCAGTCTCTTCCTAGTTCTCGGTGCTAGCTTCCTCTTTGGTTTGAATTTCTTTATTGTCTCTCTAGGAGCGAGTCTTCTCCTTTATATCACTAAGAAATCACGCCTCTTTTCATTTAGAACCTTTAAAGAGTGCTACCATTTTATCTTGAACTGTTTAGGATTACCAACTCTGATTACACTTATTTTGGGATTATTTGGCCAAAATATGACAACTCTGATTACTGTACAAAACATTCTTTTTGTCCTTTATCTGGTCGCTATTTTTTATAAAACGCATTTCCGTGATCCAGATTACCATAAATAGGAGATTTTTATGCCCGTTACGATTAAAGACGTGGCCAAGGCTGCTGGTGTTTCGCCTTCAACCGTAACCCGTGTTATTCAAAATAAATCAACCATTAGCGACGAAACAAAAAAACGCGTTCGCAAGGCGATGAAGGAACTAAATTACCACCCCAACCTCAACGCTCGTAGCTTGGTAAGCAGTTATACCCAAGTTATTGGCTTGGTGCTTCCTGACGACTCAGACGCCTTCTATCAAAATCCTTTCTTCCCATCTGTCCTCCGTGGTATTGCCCAAGTCGCCTCTGAAAACCACTATGCCATTCAGATTGCAACAGGTAAAGACGAAAAAGAGCGACTTAAAGCTATTTCACAGATGGTTTACGGTAAACGTGTGGATGGTTTGATTTTCCTTTATGCCGAAGAAGAGGATCCCTTGGTCAAACTGGTCGCTGATGAGCAGTTCCCCTTCCTCATCCTAGGGAAATCCATTTCACCCTTTATCCCCCTTGTCGATAACGACAATGTCCAAGCTGGTTTTGATGCGACCGAATATTTCATCAAAAAAGGCTGCAAACGAATTGCCTTTATTGGAGGAACTAAGCGACTCTTCGTAACGCAAGACCGTTTAACAGGCTACGAGTCAGCACTCAAACAACACCAACTGCCTATTGACGAAAATTTGACCTATTTCGCAACCGAGTTCTTAGAAGAAAAAGGGTATCAATTTAGTAAACTCCTCTTTCAGCATGACCCGCAGATTGATGCTATCATTACAACCGATAGTCTCCTAGCCGAAGGGGTCTGTGATTACATTGCTAAGCACCAACTGGATGTTCCTGTCCTCAGCTTCGACTCAGTCAATCCCAAGCTCAACTTGGCGGCCTATGTCGATATTAATAGTCTAGAACTTGGTCGTGTTTCCCTTGAAACCATCCTCCAGATTATCAACGATGCTAAAAGCAATAAACAAATTTGTTACCGTCAGTTGATCGCCCACAAAATTATTGAAAAGTAAAAACCAGCTCGCGCTGGTTTTTTTGATCATTAATTTTCTGTTTCAACGAATCGTCCCAAAATATGAACATTCTCCGATACAGAGACAAAGGCGCTTGGATCCACCTGTTTCATAATCTGTTTAAATTCATTAAACTCTGCACGTGTAATGACAGTGATTAAAACTGCCTTTCTTTCGTGATTATAGGTTCCTTCTGCATCGTGAATCATAGTTGCTCCGCGGTGCAATTTTTTATGGATTTTTTCAATTACCTTGTCTGGATGATTGGTCACAATCATGGCCTGCATGCGTTTTTGCTTAGTAAAGACAGCATCTGTCACACGGCTAGAGACAAAGATGGTAATCATAGAATAGAGAGCGTATTTCCAACCAAAGGTCAAACCAGCTATCAACATGATGGTCCCATTTACCAAGAAAGAAATACTGCCGACATTCTTACCTGTTTTCTTACGAATGGTCAGGCTGACGATATCCGTCCCACCACTGGAGATATTGTTTCGAAGAGCAAAACCAATCCCCAAGCCCATGACAACACCCCCAAAAAGGGCATTGATAATAGGATCCTCCGTCAAGGTCGCCACAGGGACAAACTGGATAAAGAAGGAACTCATGGATACCGTGATAAAGGTAAAAATAGTGAATTTATGGCCAATCTGATACCAGGCCAAGACCATCAAAGGAAAATTGATAGCGTAGAAGGTTAGCGAAATCGGAATATGAAAACCAAACCAGTGATTACTCAAGGCAGAGATAATCTGTGCCAAACCTGTTGCACCACTCGAATACACATGCCCTGGTTGGAAAAAGAAATTAACCGCTACTGCTGATAGAAAACCATAGACCAGAGAGGCCGAAATTTTCTCATCATATTTTTCCCGAGAGATGCTTTGTAAGACACGTAAAATTTTTATCTGATAAGCAAAGCGGCGCAGATAATAGCGCCACCGCTTAATTCGTTTTGCTTGTTTCATCTTCTTCTACTTGTAAGCTGAGTTCCTCTAGTTGTTTGAGAGCGACTGTTGATGGAGCTTGTGTCATTGGGTCAGTTGCCTTGTTGTTCTTAGGAAAGGCAATGACTTCACGGATATTTTCTTCTCCTGCTAAAAGCATCACAAAACGGTCAAGCCCGATAGCCAAACCACCGTGTGGTGGGAAACCATAGTCCATTGCTTCAAGAAGGAAACCAAACTGATCATTTGCTTCTTCAGCTGAGAAACCAAGAGCCTTGAACATGCGTTCTTGAAGGTCTTTTTGATTGATACGGAGGCTACCACCACCAAGCTCGTAACCGTTCAAGACGATATCGTAAGCAATGGCACGAACTTTAGCCAAATCACCTTCTAGTTCGTGAGCTGTTTCTTCTTGTGGAAGGGTAAACGGATGGTGGGCGCTCATGTAACGGCCTTCTTCTTCAGACCATTCAAACATTGGCCAGTCAACCACCCAAAGGAAGTTGAATTTATCGTTATCAATCAAGCCAAGCTCCTTGGCAATACGTCCACGAAGGGCACCGAGCGTTGCATTAGCCACTTCAAGCGTATCTGCCACAAAGAGAACCAAGTCCTTGTCTTCAAGAGCAAGCGCTGTTGTCAATTCTGCTTGGATGTCCGTCAAGAACTTAGCAACTGGTCCGTTTAATTCTCCGTCAACTACCTTGACCCAAGCAAGACCTTTGGCACCGTACTGTTTGGCTACTTCGGTCATCTTGTCGATGTCTTTACGTGAATAGTTGTCCGCAGCTCCTTTGACCACAATGGCTTTCACAGCAGGTGCTTCTGAAAAGACTTTGAAGTCAACACCTTTAACCACTTCTGTTAAGTCCTGAAGCAACATGTCAAAACGGGTATCTGGCTTGTCAGAACCGTAAAGAGCCATAGCATCATCATATTTCATACGAGGGAATGGAAGCGTCACTTCGATGCCTTTAGTTTCTTTCATGACACGCGCAATCAATCCTTCTGTGATATCTTGGATTTCTTGCTCAGTAAGGAAGGACGTTTCCAAGTCGACCTGGGTAAACTCAGGCTGGCGGTCTCCACGCAAGTCCTCATCACGGAAACATTTAACGATTTGGTAATAACGGTCAAAACCAGCATTCATCAATAACTGCTTAGTGATTTGTGGACTTTGAGGAAGAGCGTAAAAATGCCCTTTATTAACACGAGATGGCACCAAATAGTCACGCGCCCCTTCAGGCGTTGACTTAGAAAGGAATGGTGTCTCCACGTCGATAAACTCCAACTCATCCAAGTAGTTGCGGATAGAGTGGGTCACCTTGGCACGAAGTTTAAGATTTTCCAACATTTCTGGACGACGAAGGTCAAGATAACGGTAACGCAAACGTGTATCGTCATTGGCCTCAATGCCATCCTTAATCTCAAATGGGGTTGTCTTAGCTGTATTAAGCACTGTCAGAGCTGTTACATTCAACTCAACTGCACCAGTTGGCAACTTATCATTGGCTTGCTCACGCGCAGCAACCTGACCAGTCACCTCGATAACAAATTCGCTACGAAGGCTTTCAGCTGTTGCCATGACCTCTGCAGAAACTTTTTCAGGGTTGATGACCAACTGCATGATTCCTTCACGGTCACGAAGATCGATAAAAATCAAACCACCAAGGTCACGACGACGACCAACCCATCCTTTCAAAGTCATTTCTTGTCCGATGTGTTCCTCACGAACACGACCAGCATACATACTACGTTTCATTGTTTCTCTCCTCTTTTATTCTGTTACTATTTTACCATAAAAGCGCAGGCTCTTCATGAAAATCATCAGAAAAGTTTGCCAGTCTTTAAAAATCAGGTGAAGACTCTAAAAATTAGAGCCATACAAAAATCCGATGAACTTCACCGGACTCTTTTATTTTGAATTGTTGCCTGCTTTACGCTTTTCAGCAATTTCGGCTGCCTTTCGAGGCAAGACAATTTCTGTTGTATAAGCTGTCCCAAAGCGCAAGACACCTGCAATAGGGGCAAAGACAACTGCTAGATAGTTGTAGAAGAAATCGCCCTTAAAGGCATAAGCTAGCGCCCCAATGATGAAAAATAGAACAACTGCTTGAATCACTGCTAATAAAATTACTCGTTTCATGTGACCTCCTGACTCTATTATAGCATGAGAATCATCAAAAAGCTGACTAAATTATTCAAAGCGTGGAGAGAAATACTGTAGACCAGACCTTTTCTGCTAATGTAAGCCAAGCCCAAGCTAAAACCAAGACTAGTATAGACTAAAAATTGTTGCACATCACCTGGGAAATGAATCAAGGCAAACAGAAGACTAGATACCAGAAGAAACAGAACCTGTTTGCTCTTGTCCTGCTTAGGAAAGAGATAGCGTGCCAACATCCCTCTAAAGATAAGTTCTTCCGTCAAAGGAGCAAAGACCACCACCATAAAGAAAGCAAATGCAGGCTGTTCCACTGTCAGTTGAGATACGATTTGTTGACTGACCGACGGATCTTCTGGTAAAAAGAACTGGGCTGTAATAGCCACTAGCAAAACCAGAGTAGGCAACCAGATATGACGATTAAAAGCAGTCGTCTGGATGCTAACCTTTTCTGTCTGATACCATCTGTAAACTCCATAAACATAGGCTCCTGACAGGGCGATATAAAGTGGTAAAACTCCATATATCGAAGCCCCTAGTCCAAGAGCTGACAGAGCCATACTCTGAACCAGACCATAGCCAAAGAAAAAGGATAGAACAGCTAGAAGAAACCAGCCGAGGTTTTTAAGTAATTTCATAAAGTTCTCCTATCTTGCTTTATAGCTATTTTTCAATACAAAGAGGTTCGCTATTCCTAACACAAGTACCCAGGCAAGTAACATACCAATATTAGAAAAAGATATTTCCCCACCTTTTTTATTTAAAAGATTTACAATTGGACCAATAAAAGAGTAATCCAACACTTTCTGAAGCGTATCATTTTGAAGAGCAATTATAGGTAAAAAAGAGACGATTAACATAGGAAAGATACTATAGACTTGCGCTTTAGATTGAGTATCTGACACTGCACCGATTAAAAGGTTGAGAAAAATAATACTAATAGTTGCTAGGATTAAATAGATAACATAGGCCAATAAGTAACTTGATAGATCTACTTTAAGATAGATGGGCAGTACAATCATAGCAAATAACATTATCAAAATAGGGAGAACAAGCATACTGAAAGTATATTCTGTTGCTGTCACACCACTTAGGATGAGTGATTTAAGATTGCGCTTTTCCTTATCTTCTGCCATCATAATCGATACCATATAACCACTTCCCATACTCAAGACCATCGTCAAACTCGAAGAGAGGAGAAACATACTCAATTCTCCATTCTTATTGAAGAATTCATTATATAGAACAGCTATTCCAAAAGGCATCAATAGAGTCGCCAACAAAGTTGAATTGCTGATAAGAACTTGTAATCTTAACCATAGTAGGGCATTTAATTTTCTAAACATCTAACTTTTCTCCTGTCAATCTGATAAAGATTTCTTCTAAAGTTGGCTCACAAGAGTGAACCACCATCAAATCTGTCGTGTCTAAATGTGGCAATTCTTCAAATGGAACTGTCTGTTCTCGTCCATCGTTATAAACCACATGTACTTTCTTATCCACATGGTACTTCTGGATAATGTCTTGCGGACTTCCATACTCTATTAGGTTACCCTTATTCAAAAGAGATAAGCGATCACAAAGCAGAGTTGCCTCATTCATATCATGCGTGGTCAAAAAGATAGTTGTCCCCGCCTGCTTTAATTCTTGAAGTAGGGTATGAATCATCTTAGATGTTGTAGGGTCTAAACCACTAGTTGGCTCATCTAGAAAGAGAATCTTAGGAGCATTCAGAAGGGCACGAGCCAAGAACATTCGTTGTTTCATTCCTGTAGATAGTTTTTCTGCGATAATATCTTTAGCATCTGCCAATCCAACCTGTTGGAGCACCTGATTTACTCTATCTGCCTTGAGGCCATATAACTTAGCATAGATGAGAAGATTTTTGTAAAGACTCATCTTTTCATAAAAACCACTGCCATCACTAACAATACCAATTTGTTCCAAATCCTTTGAGGTTAAATCTTGAGAATTCTTGCCTAACAAAACTGTTTTACCTTGATCTGCAGCCAACTGACCTGTTAAGACATTGATCATGGTTGTTTTACCTGAGCCAGAAGGTCCAAGAAAACCAAAGATTTCACCTTCCTTAATCTCAAAAGAAATCTGATGAAGAGCTTTTTTGCTCCCAAAACTTTTGCTTACATTTTCAACACGAATCATAGAAACTCCTTTATTTGAAATAACGTTTTACCATAGGTAACTGCATCACATTGATATAAATATGGATAGCTCCTACAAGCAAGAAGGCTAGTAACTGAATCTCTCCTGTCAGTAAGGAAAAGAGATCAATCAAAATATACAAACCTGGCAAGACATACTGGTTTAATTGGAATAAAATTCGAAAACTCTGTTCCAAATTAGCCTGGCGCTCCCCTTCATCGTAAGAATTGATAAAGTCCATGACATCCTTTGGTGTAGAGAAAAATGCCAAATCAAACTGACGAACAATCGCAATGGTCTTAAAAAGATATTTTTGAACACTGAAAATCAGCACTAATCCCAAAAAAGAAAGAGATAAGGTTAGATGGCTTCTATTTAGTACAAATGCTTCACTACCTGAGATGAAAAGAGCCAATAAAATCGCTACACTTGCAATATTAAAAGCAATGGTTCCAAACTCGAGATTCCGATGCATTTGCACATAATAGGTTTCATTCAGATCATCATCCATTTCTTCTTGATACAAGGCATCATCCATTTCTTCTTGATACAAGGAATGAAATTTTCTGCTTTTCTTTAAGAAATTGAATGTCAAAAGTATGCTAATGAAACCTAACACTAAACAAATAGCTGATATCCATGGTATCAAGATTTTTACATCTAACATAATTCCGTGGGATTCAGCAAGTGCCTTAAACATCCCTACAAACATGGCCAAAAAAAATCCCAAGACAATAGACATTAAAAACAACAATCCACGTTTCTTTTTCTTTTTCATATTCATTCTCCTTTTTCACTTGCTAGATTTTTGGATTTCTTTTCAATCCATTCAATTACTGGTATGAGGGCAAAATAGGCCCAAACAAATTTGTTACTTTGATAGGGACTAAACCAGCCTAAGTCTATCCCAATCAGTAGAAATACGCTGACTAATAGAGCTATGGCAACTACATAATAAATCACTTTATACTTGTTCATCATCTTTCTCCTTTTTCTTCAACCGATTGAAAATGGACAAGAGGACTAAGTTAATCCAAAACAAATACTTACTTTCAACAAAATAGAACCAACCCAGTAATGTTCCAATCATAGCAAATGCATTCACAATAAGGGCAAGAACACTCATAAAATAAACCACTCTATACATGTTCATCACTCATCCTCCTCCAAGCGAAATACCGATTCGACTGTTTCGTTGAAAATCTGAGATATTTTCAAGGCAATCACAACTGACGGGGTGTATTCGTCCCGTTCTAATAGGCTAATGGTCTGCCTCGAAACTTCTGCCAACTTAGCCAGTTCGGTTTGATTGAGACCATCGCGAGCCCGAAGCTCTTTTAGACGATTTTTTAGTTGCATGTTACACACCTACTTTCCGTCAAATTCAACGGTTTGGATATCCTCAATGCGTTGTAGTTTGAATTTTTCTTTTCCCTTTTTATCAACACGGCGTAGCTTGACCCATTCCTCATCAACATCTACAACTTCCCAGTTGTCTGTTCCAAACACTTGTCCAATGATTGTTGGTTTCTTCCCAATCAATTCTTTTAATAATCTTGACATTTCTATATTTCCTTTCTGTTTTTGCTCAATTCTTTTGATTTTATTCTCTAATTTCTTGACCCTTTGGGTATGATAGAGATAAAACATAATCACAAGAGGTACAAATCCTAATGCCCACATAATCGTTCCCTGCTCCTTTTCTCTTAACTTGCTTATATTGTAACACATCTTTTTCTTTTTGACAAGCATATTTGTCAAAAAGTTTATGATTTTTGTCATTTTGCAAAAGAAAAAGGTCAGGAGTAAGGTCCTGACCAGTTTTTCTACTATTAAAAGCCTAATTTTTCAAAGATTTCTGAGAAATTTTGATTGATAGCATCAAGTGACACTTGAACTTCTTCTCGGGTTTGATTATTCTTGACTGTCACTTGTCCGCTTTCGACTTCACTCTCTCCTAGAGTGATGAGAGTCTTAGCCGCAAAGACATCGGCTGACTTGAACTGAGCTTTGAGTTTACGGTTGAGGTAATCACGCTCTGCTTTGAAACCTTGTTGGCGAAGAGCTTGTACCAACTCCAAGGCCTTGACATTTGCTCCTTCGCCCAAAACTGCGATATAAACATCTAGGGCATTTTCAATAGGAAGGGCCACACCTTGCTTTTCAAGAATGAGAAGCAGGCGCTCTACACCAAGTCCAAAACCAAATCCAGCAGTTTCAGGGCCTCCAAAGTAAGCAACCAAACCATCGTAACGACCACCCGCACAGACTGTCAAGTCATTGCCCTCAATCTCTGTGATAAACTCGAAAATCGTGTGGTTGTAGTAGTCCAAACCACGCACCATATTGGTATCGATGATATAGTCTACTCCAAGATTTTCCAACATCTGACGCACAGCATCAAAATGAGCCTGACTTTCTTCATCAAGGAAATCCAAGATAGACGGTGCATTCTCCACTGCCACCTTGTCTTCTTTCTCCTTAGAGTCCAAGACACGAAGTGGATTTTCCTCCAAGCGACGTTGGCTATCCTTCGACAAGGTATCCTTGAGCGGTGTCAAATAGTCAATCAAGGCTTGACGGTAAGCCGCACGGCTCTCAGGATTCCCAAGCGTGTTGAGGTGCAATTTAACACCTTGGATGCCGATTTCTTTCAAGAAATGAGCTGCCATAGCGATGGTCTCCACATCCGTAGCTGGATTGCTTGAGCCAAAACACTCAACACCAATCTGATGGAACTGGCGCAAACGCCCTGCCTGTGGACGCTCATAACGGAACATAGGGCCCATGTAGTAGAATTTGCTTGGCTTTTGCACTTCTGGAGCAAAGAGTTTATTTTCCACATAGGAACGAACAACGGGCGCTGTTCCTTCCGGACGGAGGGTAATATGGCGGTCACCCTTGTCATAGAAATCGTACATTTCCTTAGTCACGATATCCGTTGTATCTCCGACAGAGCGGCTGATAACCTCGTAGTGCTCAAAAATAGGCGTGCGCACTTCTGCATAGTTATAGCGCTTGAAAATTTCACGGGCAAAGCCCTCAACGTACTGCCATTTGGCAGATTCAGCAGGCAAGATATCCTGCGTTCCTTTTGGTTTTTGTAATTTCATAAGGAATCCTCTTTAAACTTAATAGTCTTATTTTACCATAAATAGAGGGATTAAAACAGTAAGAGAAGAAAATCTCAAGAGAGTCTTTTCAGAAAATTCATCAAAAACTTGCCAAATTGTCAGAATTATGAGAAAATAGAGGATATTTATCACGTGGAGGGACTGTAATGAGAGACGATATCAAAATCAATGACCGTGCTTTGGCCTTACAAGACCAAATTATCGAAAAACTAGAGAAGGTTTTTGATACAGATGTGGAATTGGATGTTTACAATCTAGGCCTGATTTATGAAATCAATCTGGACGAAACGGGTCTCTGCAAGATTGTCATGACCTTCACTGACACTGCCTGCGATTGTGCAGAAAGCCTGCCTATCGAAATCGTCGCAGGTCTGAAACAAATCGAGGATATCGAAGATGTCAAGGTTGAAGTTACTTGGTCGCCCGCTTGGAAGATTACACGAATCAGTCGCTACGGTCGTATTGCCCTTGGACTGCCACCTCGTTAAGCAGGCAAATCACTTTTGGAGATGAAAAGAAGCAAGCCGAGATTGGCTTGCTTTTTAAGTTTATTTTTTACCTGACTTGTCCATATTCCAGAAGTCCGTCACGGCTCCACGTGAAGCAGATGATACGATATGGGCATATTTACCGAGGACACCACGGCTGTAAAGCGGTGGCAAGGTTGTTTCTGCCTTGCGTTTTTCAAGTTCTTCTTCGGATACGGCCATAGAAATTTCTTTGGTATCCTGGTCAACCGTAACGATATCGCCTGTACGGAGGTAGGCAATTGGTCCACCATCCTGAGCTTCAGGAGCGATATGTCCAACAACTAGACCATAAGTCCCACCAGAGAAACGACCATCCGTCAAGAGGGCAACCTTGTCTCCTTGACCTTTACCAACGATCATTGATGAAAGTGACAGCATCTCAGGCATACCAGGACCACCTTTAGGTCCAACGAAACGGACAACAACTACATCGCCATCAACGATTTCATCTGTCAGAACAGCCTGGATAGCATCTTCTTCTGAGTCAAAGACCTTAGCTGGACCAACGTGACGACGCACTTTAACACCTGATACCTTGGCAACCGCACCGTCAGGGGCAAGGTTCCCGTTCAAGATGATGAGCGGACCATCCGCACGTTTTGGATTTTCAAGTGGCATGATGACTTTTTGACCTGGTGTGAGATCTGCAAAGTCAGCTAAGTTCTCAGCAACAGTCTTACCAGTACATGTAATGCGATCTCCATGAAGGAAACCATTTGCCAAGAGATATCTCATAACCGCAGGCACACCACCGACTTCGTAGAGGTCTTGGAAGACATACTGACCAGATGGTTTCAAGTCGGCCAAGTGAGGCACACGCTCTTGGATCGTATTGAAGTCCTCAAGTGACAAGTCAACATTGGCAGCATGGGCAATGGCAAGCAAGTGAAGAGTGGCGTTTGTAGAACCACCGAGAGCCATGGTTACAGTGATAGCATCTTCAAAGGCTTCACGAGTCAAGATATCTGATGGTTTGAGACCGAGCTCCAGCATCTTAACAACAGCACGTCCTGCTGCTTCGATGTCTTCTTTCTTGTCAGCTGATTCAGCTGGGTGAGATGAAGAGCCTGGCAAACTCATACCGAGAACTTCGATAGCTGTCGCCATGGTATTAGCAGTATACATACCACCACAGCCACCAGGGCCAGGGCAGGCATTACATTCAAGACGTTTCACGTCCTCAGCCGTCATGTCACCGTGGTTCCATTTTCCGATACCTTCAAAGACAGAAACCAAGTCGATATCTTTGCCATCAAGATTCCCCGGTGCAATAGTTCCACCATAGGCGAAAATAGCTGGAATATCCATATTGGCAATGGCAATCATAGAACCAGGCATGTTCTTATCACAGCCACCGATAGCGACAAAGGCATCGACGTTGTGACCACCCATCGCCGCCTCGATTGAGTCCGCAATGATATCACGAGATGTTAGAGAGAAACGCATACCAGGCGTTCCCATGGCAATCCCGTCCGCTACAGTAATAGTTCCAAACTGCACAGGCCAAGCACCTGCCGATTTGACACCTTCTTTGGCTAATTTCCCAAAATCATGCAAGTGAATGTTACATGGTGTATTTTCCGCCCAAGTCGAAATCACTCCCACAATCGGTGCTTCAAAGTCCTTATCTGTCATACCAGTCGCACGAAGCATGGCACGGTTTGGCGATTTAACCATGCTGTCATAAATGCTACTGCGGTGACGTTTATCTAATTCAGTCATCTTATCCCTCCCATTTCAGTTTTTACTATTATAGCACATTTTAAAAGCAATGAACAGAAGAAAATTCTTGAATTTTCAGAAAATTTCGATTAATTTAGTTAATGACCTTTTAATTTTTTCATCTTTTTTTGTCAAGTAACTTTACTTTACAAAAAAAATGTGTTATCCTAGTATGGTTGATGAAAATCAGTAGATTGAATCGAATATAAATACCTAAAGGAGAAATCAAAATGGCAGTACCTGCACGTCGCACTTCAAAAGCGAAGAAAAACAAACGTCGTACACACTACAAAGTAACAGCTCCATCTGTAAACTTTGACGAAACTACTGGAGATTACTCACGTTCTCACCGTGTATCACTTAAAGGATACTACAAAGGACGTAAAATCGCTAAAGCTGCATCAGCTGAATAATAGAAGGGAGATACCATGCGCGTAAATATTACACTTGAACACAAAGAATCTGGTGAACGCTTGTACCTTACTTCTAAAAACAAACGTAACACTCCAGACCGTCTTCAATTGAAGAAATACTCACCAAAACTTCGCAAACACGTTGTGTTTACAGAGGTTAAGTAATAGGTCATTCCGTTTCATGACTTACACCCTATTAGTTAGACAAAAATATCTAGCTGATGGGGTGTTTTATTATAAAACTAACTTTACATAGTCTTTCTCTATATTCTTTCAACTGATAATATTTAAGGAGAAACATTTATGAAAATAAAATTTAAAGAAAGCAATACCATTACTTCCATAAAATACAAATCTTTTTTATTTGTAAAATTGCCACTACTAGCTATTTTGTACGCAGTTGTTATCAACTTCATACTTAGTTTTAAGTTGACAGCTATAAGTGACTTGCTAACATCTAAGGGCATTATCCCTTTAATTTTAATTATTCTACTGGCTTATCTTGCCTTCAAGAACTATACTAATTTTAAAGACTTACGTGAAAATTATAAAGCTAAGAATATTGATGGTGTTAATATACTAGTAAAACTGATTCGCATACATGATAAAGTTAAGGTCAGAGAGCTTGGATTTAACAAGACAATCTATAACTACACATTTTCATGGGAAGATATCATTTTCCCTGCTATTAACAACAATATAAACGGCTCAAAACTTGAACCACTTGTTAAAAAATATTCTTTACAGGTACTATCTATGAATATTCCTGCAAAAATGATTGGAAATGTGATATATGTTGATGCAAAGGTATTGGAAGAATGTATTAAAACTGATACCCAAGAAAGAAGTAAACTTTCAAACATTTAAGGATGAACTTTGTTGCAGTCATCAATAACAAAAATGACAATAGATTTTCTACTGTCATTTTATTTTTCTAAATTTTTAGCAGAGTATTCTCACAAGTCTCTAAATCTCTTTCAATTTTTCGAGATAGGCACTTAATTCTGCTTGGGCGTCTAGTGTTGGGCCTACTAGCTTGCAACTAACAATGGTTGGTAAAGACTCCTAGCAAAGCAAAATCCCCTGCAAACTATGCTTGCAGGGGACTTGTGTGTTATTCTTGTACTTCTTTCTGAGCGGCCTTTCCTTGCTCTAGAAGGGCTTGGACGATTTTCTCATCGCGTAGTTTGACGGAATCGTTGATCATTTCTGCGGACTTGACGATGGTTGTTTCTAGTTGGGCACGTTTCTGACGTCCCAACTCAATAGCTGCGACGATACCTTGGTTTTGAGCGACCAGACTTTCAGCCAATTTGGTAACCGATTCGACAGCGACTGTCGGGCTTTGGGCAATTCGTTCCATCTGTGGAATCACTTCCTTGCTGGTCTCAGCTAGCATCTGAAGAGCAGCATTATTGGCATTGACAATGGCATCTGCCACGACACCTGATTTCATGGATTGTTGCAAAATACCCAGTTGGGCAATCGAAAGTTTCATTGTCGGAATGGTATTGCGACGAAGCATGCCCAATTTTTGGCGCATATCAGATGACACCTTCACCAGATTACGCATCTGAGGTGTTGTTGCCCAAGCAACATAGAGACGACTGACATACTCCGTGTGCTGTTGTTCGAGGGTATTGACCACTTCAGCCATGCGGGCCAATTCTTGAGACTTGGTTTGGTATTCTACCGTACTTGTATCAAGTTGGTCAGCTTGAGCTTTTAGTTCTGCAGCGCGGTTACCAGCTTCTGTCTGGCTAGCTTCGATAAAGGAAATCACTCCCACTAGATTTTCAATGGATTTGGTATTGTCCTCAATCAACATTTCAGCAGAGACGATATTTCGAGCTAAGACATCTTCTTGCTTGACCACTGCGGCAGCCATACCATCGAGCTTTTGCTCCACTGTTTTTGAGTCAAAGTAAAATTCCTGTAGGGTATTCTTGCTCTTGTTAAACAAGCGTTGCAAAAAGTTTGGCTTCTCTTCTAACTCAGCAATTTCAGCGTTCTTGTATTTAACTACAAAGCCTTGCAACTCACGGTTGGTATTCTTGAGTAAGTCATCCACTTGGGGAATCTGCAATTTCTTTTGTTCTGACAAGATACGATTTACTGTATTGTTCACACCCTCTACAGCAGATTGTCCAAAATCCAAAAGAGCATTTTGATTTGTAACAAACTGGTCTACCAACTGGGGCACGTGCGCTTTGATTCCTTCTTGCTGCTCAGGGCTCAACTTTTCAAGGAAGGTCAAGGTCTTGTCTGAGCCAGTATTGGTCTCGATGATTTGGGTTGTTTTATCCACCTTAGCTACCGTATTATTGGCAATCTGGTCAATATCAAAATTAAATTCTGTCATAGTTACTCCTTTGTTTCTAACCTATTCTTTACGATCTTTTTCTAGGATACGCAGACTGATATCAAAATCACGCATATCTGTTTCATTGAGTTCTCTCAAGACTTGGTCCAGCTCAAGGTCAAATTGTTCGATGGCTGCTTTAGCTTGCTCTAAGCGTTCTTCTGCCCGATTATAGTTTTTAGGATTGGCCTTAATCTTTAAATAGCCTTCTAAAATCGTTTTGAATTTCTCCATCTTCAAACTATGAATAGCAGTCAATTCTTCCTTATCCCCTTCAGCAGAGGTAGCAATCTTGTCTAAAATGGCCTGATGGTCAATAGCAATATTGGCCAAGGTCTGGGATAATTCTGGAGCTAATTCCTCTGGCTCTGCATTTTCAAGATCAACCTGACTTTCCCTATCCAAACGTTCTAGCTGAACATCGATGTTTGCCCTTACTGTACGAACCTTTTTGTCAATACGGTTGTAGACATCAGCATCGATATAGGACTTGAGACGATCCGCCTCCTGATGGATTTCCCGCAGTTCGATTAATACTTGATTGGCCAGACTCTTATAGGAATCTGAGCCTTTTTCTACTAAAGTTCCCTCTAGTTGCTGAATATCTTTGTCCGCCTGGCGAATCCTAGCTTTTAAAAGCTCAATCCGATCATCGAGAGAACGATCCTGCAAAAGAGGATAACGCCAACGCTTGTAGAGACGGTAACCGCCATAACCCAGTAGGACACAAGCCGCAAGCGGAAGAGCATATTGAACCAAGAGTCCCAACAAGAACAAGAAGCCCCAAAAATAGAGACATCCTTTCCAAAAACCATTACCCGATTTCATAAACATTCCTTATTTTCAATTTATAAGTCTATTTTAGCACAAAAGAGCAAAATAAGGGCGGAAATCCCCTAGAAAAGAGTTGATTTCTTTGCTGTAGAATGGAATCTAGGAGCGCGTGTTCTCATTTCAGTAGAGCGAACTCAAACCACAAACACACTCTGAGGAAAGATCAAAACAAAAGCTTGAAATATCGGGGGTTATATGTTAGAATGAACTTACAATGTGAGTAAAGTTACAGCATATGTAACTAAAAAAACCCCACCGTGCCACCGATGGGGTTTTTTGCTACCCTCTAAAAGGGTTAACCATTACTTTTTACGTTTCTTAAGCCATAACTTGAAAAGCTCAGATAACACGTTAATCAGTAACGGAGCTAGAAACACTGTGAGTAAAGTTTCTAACATATGTAACACCTCCCTTCCTTAAAGTGAGGGGGCCAAAACATTATATCACACCAGATTTATATCATCAACATCGCTTAATTCTTGGCATAGATAGACTTAGATACGCAAATAATCTTACTAGCAAATCTCTAAACAAACCCAGAAATCAACGTTTTAAGATAAAGCAAAAAGCCCACTGTTGTAGGCTTTCTGTAAGATATTTCTTAAAATTAAAGCATTTTGTTATCTTGCTGGATTTAGATAGAGAAAAGTAGGCCTAAGCCTGCTCTAAATCTAACTTGATTTTCTCAAAAACTATTAAATTTAAATAAGCTGAGAAAACATAAAGGGTAACAAAAAGGGGACTTAAATTGATGAGTTCAGTAAGCAAGTAAATCGCACCTGTCAAAGGTGCTTTTTATTTTACTTTCACACCTTTTTCTATATTTAGATTGTAAAAGCGCCTAGATTGTTCTAAGCGCTATGTTTTACTAACTGTTTTACCTTTTCATAGTAAGGCGTTAGGAAATTGATAAATCCTTGCTTATCACTTGGGTCATGTTCCTCTAAGAACATCATCAGCTCAAAGTCATTGAGAGCGTCAAACATTTCAGGGTTTTCATTGTCCCAAGCCTCGGCAAAGTCTTCATCTTCTCCAAAAAGAGCGTTAAACTTGAAGGAGAAATCCCAAAAATTATCAATCTGACCATTGACAGCTTGCTCTAACATGTCTAAAACTTGTTGACTGTATTTCATAACACTAGACCTCTTTTCTTGAGTTCAGCCATCATAGCCTCTTCATCTTCTTTTGAAAACGTGGTAAACCTCAAATGTGATAGCTCTTCGTCAGTCATTTCAGAAGGGATTAAGGGAGCAGGCTTTTTAAGATTCCAGCTGCTTACTTGTTTTAACGCTTCTTCCAAATTCATAGACTTTACTCCTCTCTTAAATCCATTTCTAAAACTATGCCACCCTTGTTTTCTTTCACACTGATTATATCATATTTAGAATTCCAAAGTAAAAAGGTCCCCGATAGACTAACCTGCTACTTTGCTTTGCTTGTAAAAATGTTATATACTTAAATAAAGGAAGTAATCTTGTTCCCCTTGTCCACTATGTGGTCGGAATGATGGTTACTTCTTTTTTCACCCTTATTATCTCAATATCCTTGTATTTAAAAGTTTTTTAGGCTATAATTAAATTAACGAATAGAGGTTTTCCATCTCCCCTTGAAACAGTTTATTCTGCGGTAGGAGGTGGGACACCTCTATTTGTCTTTTAAGTCAAAATGAGTTATAATTGAATTAATAAAGGAACTGGTTTGGCACCCAATGACCTATTTTAGGTCGGCTCCTAAGTCAGTTCCTTTTACTGTTTCGATTACCCCAAAGGATAGGCCTTTAATATTCTTGCGTCAGTTAGTTTTTTAGGTTATAATACAAGTAATGAGAGTTACTACCTCCTACATTAAAGGCTTCGGCTGTGGGGGGGGTGTGCTCTCTTTTTTTATAATTTCTAACCTCCGATTATACTTGTACTAGAAATTTTTTTGAGTTATAATTAAGTTAAGATAAAGGTGGTCTAACGCCCATGAAGCAGCTTGCTGTGGAGGCGGTGGGTCACCTTTATTTTTTTATCGCACAAAAGCCCCCAGAATCGTTTTTAAGGGCTTTTAGTTTATCCGTGGTGTTTTAGTCGTCTAGCACGAAATAAAGCGAAATACGGGCGAGTATGGGGAACTCTAAGCCCCATACTCTCCTAATTCCGTGGTAAAGTTAAATCAATCCCCATTTACCATACCTGCCAAGTGTTCTATAGCTGCCTTCTTTGCCCGATATATCGAAACTTTAGATTTACCTATTTCCTCAGCAACTCCCCAAATATCGAGATCATTCAAGTAAAAAAGTCTTAGGACAGAACGCTCAAGCGGATTGGCCAGCTTATCAATCAGCCTAGATATTTCCATTCTCTCTTCAGTAAGTCGCTCAATTCTCTGGAGTGTATCCTCTTTTAGCTTCAGAACACTTATAAGATTGTTCTCTGTCTTGTTCTCTCTGCTAGTCTGCACCCTGCTATGGCTTAGTGTTGTTTTTTTGATAATGCCACCTTCCAGGGCTTCCAATTCCAAATATAAGCCTTTGATCTCCTTGTTTATCCACTTAACGCCCTCTAGTTTTTCTTTTACTTGCTCTGGTGTCATGCCTCGGCCTCCTTTGTGATATAATAGTTTTAAGGAATAATTCATGAAGGGGTCAGCCGTGTGCTGGCTTTTTTTCATTTTCTCTATGTTCGCTAGTTTCTAAATGTCGTAACGTTTCGACATTTGGAAGTCCTTCTTCTGGTAGGGTTGCAATGAGATAAAGTACTGATGTGCCCAAATTTGGAATCTCTTCAGCTATTTTTATAAATCGTTCAACGTTGAACGATTTGAAAGTTGTTTTGCTGGAAGGGTAGGAGATTGAGGGCTGTACTACCTAAATTATTCAACGTTGAGTAATGTGGTTTGATAAGCAACTAAGAGACGTTTTTATCTCTCTTATTTCCTTGTCATTCTGCAAGCAATTAAGGTAAGTTATTTCTTTGCTTATCTGCTTATCATTTTGTAAGCAACAAATCCAAAATAACAGACTTTTAAATTGCTCTTATCTCCTTATCATTTGGTAGGAAAATAAGAGGGCTAAAAACTTCGCTTATCTGCTTGTCGTTTCTCAGGGAGTTAAGGAGGGTTTTTATTGCTCTTATCTGCTTGATAAATGATAGGGGATATAGCCACTTTCTCGGCGTTCGCTCGAGGTTCAAGCCATATAATCTTCTCTGTTCAAGAGCTATTTTCTCGGAGTTCGCTCGGAGTTCAACACACATAACCCTGCCATTTATCAGGCATATTTTTTGCCACTACCTCACCAAAACCTCACCATTGTAAAACTTCGATACCTTGCTAAAACCTTGCTATTCTATGGTTCTAAAAGTAGCTATACCTTGTAGTAACCTTGGGGTTCTATCACTAGAAAAAATCCCTGTACCTTATACTAATCTTATACTCCTTTAAATACGCAACCTCACCAAAACCTCACCCTTTTTCGGAACGCTCAAATCCGTCAAAAGTCTTGATATATCTAGCTTTTTTAACATTTAAACCGTCTAATATGTAGTATTTGTTTGTTTGGTAAATTGCACCCTACTACAAATTATCTGAGTGATCCTAACCCATTCAACCAAAAGCTATCCCCTTTTCTGGTGTAGTTCACAAACTTTTGATAATGCTTATAATATTTGCCACGTTTCATATACTTTGGTCTTTCAGGAAAACTGTCAAACATATATCCGCCACGTCTAGGACTCCAATCTGGTTCTACCTTTCTAGCTTCCTTAAGTGCAAGCTCCCAGTAGTATTGGCAATCTGTCTTACTTCGGTTCAGTGTTGTCTTGTGTATTTTCTGGCATGATCCACAACCATATAGCAAAAGTCTCTTATAGAGTTTTCTGCATTGATTACCACAAATAGGACAGAGAAAGAAGTAGCGATTACCTCCCTTAGTCCCTGGTATACTTGCTAAATCAAAATGATTACTCCCAAAGGTGATATAAAGGTGATCTAGGTCTATTTCTAGTTTTCTACCGTCCAACTCAGCTATACCATGACTGATGTTTTTGTTTTTCATTGGTTTTATAAATGTCTCTATGGTTATTGATTTTATAACTTCCATTCGTTCAAAATACCCCTATATGGAAAAACCCAAAACTATTGACTTGATAGCAAAAAGGGGATTGCTCCCCTCTACACATTTGTTTAAAGTATTGCGTCCATATTGTCGTCTAGATAGTCAGATTCTAAGAAGGTAATCAACCCTTCAACCCGTAGCAATACGGCGCTCGGATCACTTATTAGTCTGTCGTAATTCAAATCGTTTACACCCCTAGAAAATTTATTTAAAAGGTCTGTTGTTCTTGTTCGGTTGTCTACAGGGATATATTGCGCTAATTCTGCACTGTCTTGAGTTCCATTACCAAAAATACCTCCTAAAGCATTTCTGAAAAGCTCTAACGTTGTACGATCGTCTTTGTAATGGTCTATTAGTGCTTTTCCAGTGGATACGGCCAAAGCACCACTTTCAAAAAGTTTTACGGCATTTTGCACTGCTACTTGGTAACCAGAATCAGTCAAAGCTTTTACTTCCGCTTCGGTTCTCTTAGCCTCTTTATCTGGTAGTAGGTTGTCTGCAATTTTCTTCAGATCATCATAATAACCAGCATACCAAGCTTCGTATTTGAATTTAAGGGTTTCAAGTTCATTTTCTTTACCCTCTGCACTTAAAAATTGATTGTTCTGTATTTCTTCGATTTTTCCATATAAGTTTGAAATAGCACCTTTCAATGCTGACATCTTAGTAATAATTGTTTTTTTGTTCATTCTTTTTCCTCTTTCTAATTCTTTCAATCGTTGACAAGTATCGTCATGCTACGGTATTCCGTTTTTAAAACTGTTTTTTTCTGCTCGTATCAATCCATAAGGATTTTTGTATCATATCCACTCCTAACACCAAAACAAAAAGGACACCGAAAAAGCTAAATAGCTTAATCAGCGCCCCCGGTTGTTCCGATAGACTCTATTTTTTTGTTTCACTTCGTTGCAAGTATGAAAATCTTCCATCTTGAAAATGCAAGGCCACACTCCCAAATGTTGGGGGAGCCTCTACTTCTATTTTACCATTTTTCTGATACAAAATAAAGCCTTGCTTCAACAGTTCAACTAAATCATCCATACGATCCTCCATTTCTTTTTTCTTGATTTTCATTAATTTAGAGAGCTACGAGCCTCTTCTACTTGATTAAGTTGTAGTACTCATTGGCCTAAAGCGTTGATATTAGCGATATTTTCAACTATTCCAATGCTTTTTACTACCCTTTTTAGTGTACTTTAGCCTTTAAGCTACTGATTGAGTATCGTTTATCCTTGATAGTAAATGACTTGAAAAAGTTACCCTCTAGGCCTGTTCTAACACGGCTGGCCACTCGATCACTATACAAGCTAGCAATCTCTGAGCTGCTTAGATTTGTAGTAATAATAGTCTTGTCTCGGTTACTGAGAATATCAAAAATAAACTCTTCTTCCCAGACTGATTTACCTTTACTACTAGCGTTGTCCGATTTTATACCCAAATCATCAAGTACCAGGTAATCAACCTCTTTCAGCATTCTTGAGTAGTATCCCTCTTTGCTAGTAGAGTTAAAGCTCTCTCGAACTCGTCTAAGGATTTCGGTTAGATTGACAAATAGCACGCTCTTAGGCTCTCCTTTGGCCTTGTAGCCCTCGTTTATAGCCTTAGCAATAGCTACGCTTAAATGACTCTTTCCAATCCCTGTAGAGCCTGTAAACAAGGTATTCCCTGTCATACCGTCCAAGTATTTCTCTACTTGCCCTTTTGAAAACTCTAGTAATTGCTTTTCCTCGGCTGTTTCAGCTATGAAATTCTCAAAGCTAGCCTCTTTTAACTCTCTAGGGATCGTACTGTCTCGCATAAGCACATTATAGGTTTTTAGGTAAATCTCAGCGTTTAGGCTGTTATTAACTCCCTCTTGCTCTTGTCTATCAATTTGCTCCTGACAACATTCAGGGCAAAACTCTTGTATACTTCGTTCCTTACTGCCCCTCTTAGGTGTTGAAATTTGCCAATAATTGACCTTGTGAACCTCACACACCTTATCACTAATTTTTCTGTTGTTATATTGCTCAAATTTATCTTCCATTGTTTCCCCTCCTAAAATGGGTTTTCCTCTGTTCGTGTTTTTAGCCATTCCTCACGGCTAATAGGATCAGCTTGTTTAGGTGACTGTTTCAGCTTTTGCCTTTGTTCTTCATGCTGCTTAACTTGCTCTACTGTTTTAAGTCCTAGACCCTGCCAATTTGAAAGAATTGACCTGGTATATCTAATTGACTTACCAGCGTTTAGGATAGTTACCTCAAGAGCATGGATAACTAACTCTTTGCCATGGATCTCTAACAAGTCTCTCACTTCTTCTATCATTGTCCCATTGACTGACATTTGACCAAAAGCTGACTTTAATTTTTCAAAGATTGGATTTTCATGCTCGTCCTCGTCATTCTGACTTGACCTAGATTGACTTAGATTATCTTGACTTGACTTATATTGACTTATATTGGGTAAACCAGTGGTTTCCGTTTGGTTGTCCATTGGTAAACCAGTATATTTCTCAGGTGGCTTTTCTAGTAAATGCTTATAGATACTAGGACTGTATCTGTCTTTTCTAACAGTATTCTGCTCATGAAAATCCACAATAAAATAAACCATTTCATCATTAAGCGGCCTGATAAATTCCTTGACTATCAAAAGTCCTAGGCTATCCTCACTAACCCCTATCATTCTAACAACAGGGAAAGCCTCTACTACTCCATCATCATCTGAGTTTTGAATTAAATGAAAATATAGAGCCTGTGCCTCTAATGGTAGCCGCAAAAATCTCTGAGTTTGGGTTACTGTCTTACTTATCATTCTACGATTTCCCATTTCTGTTGCACCTCCTTGTTAATTCCCCTGATGATGTCATAATAAGAGTGACCAGCAGGAATGACATGGCCCTCTGTTTCAAATTCCACCCATTGCTCCACACCGTCCACAATTACCTTACGTAGATTTTTTATGACGGGTGTCCATTGTTCTTTTTTCTTTGTCATTATTCCCCCTAATCTACTGCAAGAAAATTGTATATATCGGTCTTGCGGTAATAAATCTTCTTACTGTTCTCAAAAGGCGACTGATAAGGCTTTAAGCCGTGTTTTTCCCAATTATTCAACGTTGTTCCGCTGATCCCTAACTTTTCTAGTAGATCAGCTCTAGCAATTAAGTCCCAGCCGTCATTATGCTGCTTTTCAAGCTCAAGCCTTTTCTCTAAGTGATCTCCCACTTTCTCCAGTAGCTCAAGCTCTGCCTCTCTTGATAATAGTTGCATATTGCACCCCTTTTCTAATTGTTCCGCTTGCCTGCTAGTTGAATATAACACCCATAGCAAGGGTTTAATTCCTCTCTTGGGGTTTCTATCATCTGTTTGCTTTCTCGCTCTATTTGGGAGCTTTTTTGGCGGTCTCGATGGTTCAAATAAAGTAGCAAGCCAATCAGTACCATCATGAAGATAACCGCCTGTGTATTGGTTAAATCTAGCTCGTTCATTTTAGTAGCCCTCTTTTTTGCAGATCAGCAACTACTAAACTACGTAAGTACATCCAAGTTGACGTAGTTACATGATTGATCCCATTACTTAAACCATTTTCTTTTATTACTTGATCTAAGAAATTGAATAGCAACCAGTCAGGAGCTTTTCCATGTTTTTCTGTACATTCCTCGTCATATCCTTTTAATTCTCCAAGCAAATTCTCAACATTCCTATTAAAGAAATCCTCATGACTTGCCTCTTGCTTTTTATATGCCTCAGATAATTTGTAAAACTGAACCCATAGCTGACTAATGTCCAACTGACAACCTTCTGCAATTTCTGCAGCTCCATCATGATTTTTAGCTTTATGCCAATCTGACAAAATATCTAGTTTTTCCTCAACAAGTTGTAGCTTTTTTTCAAATTCTTCAAAGTATGTGTTCATGTTTTTTCCTCAATCATATTTTATTTTCTACAGTTGCTCCAGGACCTTCTTCCAAAATTGGGAAAAAGTCATAGCACCTTTTTAATGCCTTTCCTGCCACTCTTATTCATACTCTGAGTCGCCAAATTGAAAGCATGAATAAGAACCAGTTTAAAGAGTTAGCGCTCTCTCGTTTGGGCACAAATCACAATTTTGTGATATAATTAAATAAATACCTAACTAAATCCCATACTTGCTATTTTGGTTTTAGTTGTTTAAGTGAAAAGCCTTGCTAGTTTGCCGACTGTTTAGGCTTTTTTTGTTGCTCAGATTTCTTTTTGTGAAAGGTAGCAAGAAATCTTATAAATCTTCTACTAGCCAGTTCATGACTGCCTCATAGATACGCTTTGGAGCGTCATAGTCTCCATTTTCAACTTTGGTATAGGTTTGTGGTTTAATACCTAATTCCTCAGCTACAGCCTTTTTAGTCTGCTGAGCTTTAGCACGTTTAACACGTACCTTTTCAGCTAATTCCGTTGAAATAAACATACCAGCCCTCCTTTCTAAACAGACTTTTTTGTCTGTTTTCAAGTTTATAATACAGACTTTTTTTGTCCTTTGTCAAGTATTTTATTTTAAAAAACAGACTTTTTTGTCTTTTTTCTCCTTTTGTGTTATAATCGTTTTTGAAAGGTAGCAACAAAATGACAAAAAATAAACTTAAGGAGCTTAGAAAAAAAGCAGGCTTGTCTCAACTAGACATAGCAAATGAGCTTAATATATCTGTAAAGACTGTCTCACGTTGGGAAAATTTAGAAACAGATATTAAGCCGAATAAAGCAGAAGAGTTAGCAAAATTGTTAGGGGTAACTGTTCCTGTACTACTTGGTTATGGATATCAAGAACCTATTAAATACCTTGCTTGGATGGGCAATATACCAAAATTGAGAAAAGAAAAAGGTATAACTCAAGAAACACTCTCTAAAGAGACTTCTATCCCTTTAGAGCTTATAAAAGAGTGGGAGAATAATAACGGTAGCTACACACCAGAACAGTTAGAAATCTTAGAAAAATACTTCGAAGTCTCTACCCCAGAGATAATAGGATATTCCATTGCTCACTCAGAGCTAAGAAACGTGATAAATGAGCTTTCTGAGGATAGTAAACAAAAACTATTAACTTACGCTAAAGGTCTAAAAGCCTTGGAGGATTTCAATAAGGCAAACAACACCTAAAACAAACGAAAATAGGCCTATTCTCGTAACTCTCAGCGCCATATAAAAACAATATTCATAAATACTTAACTAAATCCCATACTTGCTTACTGATGTTAGAAAGGTATGACTATGAATATTACAGAATACAAAAAGAAAAACGGTGCTACAGTGTACCGTGCAAGTGTTTATTTAGGCGTTGATAAGCTTACAGGGAAAAAGGCCAGGACAACAGTCACGGCCAACACTAAAAAAGGGGTTAGAATCAAAGCCAGGGAGGCCGTCAATGCTTTTGCAGCTAACGGATATAGCGTAAAGGAAAAACCAACCATTACAACCTATAGGGAGTTAGTCGCTTTATGGTGGGAGAGTTACAAGAATACAATCAAACCTAACTCCCAGCAATCCATGGAGGGGATCGTAAGGCTTCATATTTTGCCTGTATTCGGCGATTACAAGCTAGATAAGCTCACTACTCCCATCATTCAGCAACAAGTCAACAAGTGGGCTGACAAGGCCAATAAGGGCGAAAAAGGAGCGTATGCAAACTATAGCTTTCTTAACAATATAAATCGCCGTATTCTCCAGTATGGAGTGACTATGCAAGTGATCCAGCATAACCCTGCGCGTGATGTCATTATCCCACGTAAGCAACAAAATAAGGAGCATAAGGTAAAGTTTTTCAGCAACCAGGAACTAAAACAGTTTTTAGACTACCTGGAAAATTTGGATCAGTCTAGTTATGAAAATTTCTTTGACTACGTCCTTTATAAAACCTTACTCGCTACTGGTTGCAGTATAGGAGAGGCTTTAGCTCTTGAGTGGCCTGATATTGACCTTAAAAAAGGCATTATCAGCATATCTAAAACTTTGAATAGATACCAGGAAACAAACACGCCTAAATCTAAGGCAGGTCTAAGAGAGGTTGACATCGATACAGCTACAGTATCACTCCTCAAGCAATATAAAAAACGTCAACAAGTCCAGTCATGGCAACTAGGCCGATCTGAGAGTATTGTCTTTACTCCTTTCACCACAAAATACGCCTACGCTTGCTTACTTAGAAAGAGGCTACAAGGTCACTTTAAAGCTGCTGGCGTTCCTGATATTAGTTTCCATGGTTTCCGACATACTCACGCTACAATCATGCTATACGCTGGCATAGAGGCGAAAGATTTACAGTATAGGCTAGGCCACTCTAATATCTCAATGACCTTGAATACTTATGTCCATGCTACCAAAGAGGGAGCCAAAAAAGCCGTCTCAATCTTTGAGGCAGCCATCAGCAATTTATAAATAATAAGGGTGCCCCATTTTTGGGCTACCCTATTACTATACCTAAAATTAGTTATGGGTAACTAAAAGGGTAGTAAAATCAAAAAAAGCACTCTAGGATAGAGGCCCAAAGTGCTTCGTTTCAAGGCTTTACAGCCTATCTTATTCAATAAAATATTACAACATTTTGTTGTAGAATTCAACGACAAGTGCTTCGTTGATTTCTGGGTTGATTTCGTCGCGTTCTGGCAAGCGAGTCAATGAACCTTCCAATTTTTCAGCGTCAAATGATACGAATGCTGGACGTCCAAGAGTAGCTTCTACTGCTTCAAGGATAGCTGGAACTTTCAATGATTTTTCACGAACTGAGATCACTTGACCTGGAGTTACGCGGTATGATGGGATATCAACGCGTTTTCCGTCAACAAGGATGTGACCGTGGTTTACGAATTGACGAGCTTGACGACGAGTAGTCGCAAGACCAAGACGGTAAACAACGTTATCCAAACGACGTTCCAAAAGAAGCATGAAGTTGAAACCTAGGATTCCGCCTTTGATTTTTGTAGCTTGTACGAACAAGTTACGGAATTGTTTTTCACCTACACCGTAAGTGAAACGAAGTTTTTGTTTTTCAGCCAATTGCAAACCGTATTCTGACAATTTAGAACGGTTGTTTGGTCCGTGTTGTCCTGGTACGTAGTTACGACGTGCCAATTCTTTACCTGTACCTGTAAGTGAAAGGCCAAGGCGACGAGCTTGTTTCCAAGATGGTCCTGTATAACGTGACATGTGAATGTCCTCCTGATATAAATAATATTTCGGTGGAAATAGTCACTTAGAAAGCCCTGATTCGTGCAGATGCCCTTCGCCTAAACAGCCAAGGTTACTTATCATAAGACACCTGTTGACGAGCTTCATGCTTTCCTGCTGATATTTCACACAAAATCCATTTTACCATAAATAGATGGATTTGTAAAGGGGGGTTAGGCTTTATTTTCATTTCCAGAGAGGTTAAGAAGGAGGGTAAAGGTGCTTCCTAGGCCGTACTGACTGGTAACTGTGATTTCTCCACCCAATTGATAGGCCAATTCACGCGCAATTGCAAGGCCTAAGCCATGACCACCTGTTTTCATGTTACGCGAAGTTTCGACACGATAAAGGCGTTTGAAAATATTCTCCAAGTCCTCTGGGGCAATGCCCTGCCCTTCATCGGTCACACTGATTGAAAGCTGGCTCTTCTCCAGTTTAGCTACCACCTCCAGCTTGGTTCCTGGAGCTGAGTATTTAAAAGCGTTATTGACCAGATTCACCAAGATGCGAGAAAGCTTGGCATAATCTCCTTCAATCCGGGCAGACTCTGGGATCACCTGCAAGTGAACATCTCGCTCCTCCTGCTCAATCAAGAACTGAAATTCACTCATACACTCAATCAAGAGCTGATCCAGAAAAATGCTGTCTTTACTAGTCGTCTCCGCCTGATTTCTAGCTGTGTTTAGGGTCAAAAAATTCAACTCTTCAACCAGTTTATTGAGTCTTTCTGTCTGGCGTCCAATGGTTGCTAGATAATGGGCTTGTTCTCCCTCCTTGATAACCCCATCCAAAATCCCTTCTACCGTCGCTTGAATCGAAGTAATGGGAGTCTTGATATCATGCGATAGCTGGGCAATCATCAAGCCCTTTTCTCGTTCGCTTTCTTCCAAGGAATCAAAGGTGGCCTGCAAATCATGGGACATTTCATTGAAAGCTTGCCCTAATTGCTGAAATTCTACAGGTCCTTGAACCTCCAGACTTGATGGAAAATCCTTGTCCGCTACCCGCTTGGCATGTTCCTTGAGTTTGCCCAATGAAGTAAAGACAGGCGATAGGAGAAAGAGACTAATCCCAGCACCGACAAGGCTGGCAACGATGGTCATGCCAAGCAAAAAGTAAATCTCGCTTTTCGCAATCAGCATTTTTTGAACAGCCCAAAAGACCACGATAATCGTTAGGAGTGTTGAAATGATATACCCCACTAAAATATAACTTTTTAATTTCATTAACTACCTCGTGCTTTCTCAATTTTGTAGCCCAAGCCCCAGACCGTTTTGATAGTAGGCGTTTCTGCACTAGCATGTTTAGCCAACTCCTGTCGAAGAGCATGAATATGAACATTCAAGGTATTGGTATCATCCACATAGTCTTCTTGCCAGACCTTTTCATAGAGATCTGTCTTAGAGAAAACGCGCTCTGGATTGCTGGCTAAAAGCCATAGAAGTTCGAAGGATTTGACTGTCAAATCAAGCGCCACATCTCCGACTTGGACCTCATGGCTACCGTGATTCATCCGTAAATCTCCGAGACTGACGACCTCTGTCTCACCTCCACGATGAAGGCGACGTAAGATATTGTGGACACGCAAAACCAGCTCACGAGGGCTAAATGGCTTGGCAATAAAGTCATCTGCCCCTAAGCTCAGGCCATAAATCTTGTCCGGCTCACTGGTCTTAGCCGTGATAAAGAGAAAAGGCTGATCTGGAGATTGATACTGGACCTCACTAATCAAATCATAACCATCCATCCGAGGCATCATGATATCTGTAATAATCAAATCAATCGCTTTCCGCTTGAAGATTTCTAAGGCCTCTACTCCATCATGAGCCACCAAAACCTGATAACCTGCCTGAACCAGATAGCGTTGATGAATATCTGTGATTTCTACCTCGTCGTCAACGAGTAAAATTGTCTTTCCCATCTGTCTCTCCTTTGAAAAAAACAGTGCTATACCACAATAGTATAACACTATTTTAATCGCTTTACGAACATTCTAATCGATATCTGAATTTTTCAAATCCTAGATAGAAAGTCTGTAGCTAGACTAGTTATTTTCCTCTTTTTTAGCTTTCAAACCGAGGCCACCTAGAAGTCCGGCCAAAGCTAATCCAAAGAATCCAAGAGTAGCCATTGATGTTTGCGCTTCACCGGTATATGGAAGCATGCCTTTTTGCTCTTTCATTTGATCAGCCATCATTGGATTTGACGCCTTGTTATTAGATGCCATCTTACCTTCATCAGACATTTTGCTTGAGGTTACCATAGGCTGGCTAGCATTCATGGTTTTGTCCTGCTCTTTGTTAGGCATCATCTTATCTTGGCTAGCAGCTGGCATTTGCGATTTCATCGGATTGAGAGACTTATACCCATTCAAGTTCACTGTCAACTCTTTTGTCGCTACCAAATTAGTTAAGTCAGGCTTGCCATCTTTTGCACCGTACACTTTGATAGTTGCCTTGTAACTTTGAGTGCCGTTTTGTTTTAACAAGTCTAACAAGTCTTTATCTGATTTGCCTTGAGTGCCGACCAAGTCCACTTCATAGAAGTAAAGGCCTTTGCCCAATTTTTCTACTGGTGGGAGGGCAGGATTTTTAGCTGAACCGTTGTCTGACCATGGAGCCTTGTCTGAGGCTTTCAAGATGAGACGAGTCAACATACCGTCACCAGCGAAGAATTCGTATGGAATAACTTGGTTAACACCGGCTGTAAATGGACCTGGGAAATTCGCTTTATCCAAGTAAGTGGCTGGAACATCTACTGTGTCTTTGGTATTATCGGCTACACCTTTTTGTACTTCAGCTGGAGTAGTTAGGCCGTTCAAGTTGACATCCAACTCCTTAGTCGCTACGAGATTTGTCAAATCGGCTTTGCCATCTTTTGCGCCGTACACTTTGATAGTAGCTTTATAGCTTTGAGTGCCGTTTTGTTTCAAGAGGTCAAGCAAATCTTTGTCTGATTTACCTTGAGTTCCTGCCAAATCTACTTCATAGAAATAGAGACCTTTGCCTAATTTCTCTACTGGTGGGAGAGCTGGATTTTTAGCTGAACCATTATCTGACCATGGAGCCTTGTCAGAAGCTTTCAAAATCAAACGAGTCAACATACCATCTCCGGCGAAGAATTCGTATGGAATTACTTGGTTGACACCAGCTGTGAATGGGCCAGGGAAGTTGGCCTTGTCCAAGTAAGTAGCTGGGACGTCTACTGTGTCTTTGGTATTGTCTGCCACACCTTTTTGAACTTCGGCTGGAGTGGTCAAGCCATTCAAATTGACATCCAATTCTTTTGTCGCTACGAGATTGCTCAAATCTGCCTTGCCGTCTTTGGCACCGTACACTTTGATAGTTGCCTTGTAACTTTGAGTGCCATTTTGTTTCAACAAGTCAAGCAATTCTTTGTCAGATTTGCCTTGGGTCCCTGCCAAATCCACTTCATAGAAGTAAAGGCCTTTGCCCAATTTCTCTACTGGTGGAAGGGCTGGATTTTTGGCTGAACCGTTGTCTGACCATGGGGCCTTGTCAGAAGCTTTCAAAATCAAACGAGTTAACATACCGTCTCCGGCGAAGAATTCGTATGGAATGACTTGGTTAACACCGGCTGTAAATGGACCTGGGAAATTCGCTTTGTCTAGGTAAGTGGCTGGAACATCTACTGTGTCTTTAGTATTGTCTGCCACACCTTTTTGTACTTCAGCTGGAGTGGTTAAGCCGTTCAAGTTGACATCCAAATCCTTAGTCGCTACGAGATTTGTCAAATCGGCCTTACCATCTTTCGCACCGTACACTTTAATAGTTGCCTTGTAACTTTGAGTGCCATTTTGTTTCAAGAGGTCAAGAAGCTCTTTATCTGATTTGCCTTGAGTACCTGCCAAGTCCACTTCGTAGAAGTAAAGGCCTTTGCCCAATTTTTCTACTGGTGGAAGAGCAGGATTTTTAGCAGAACCGTTATCTGACCATGGAGCCTTGTCTGAAGCTTTCAAAATCAAACGAGTTAACATACCGTCTCCAGCGAAGAATTCATATGGAATGACTTGGTTGACACCGGCTGTGAATGGGCCTGGGAAGTTAGCTTTGTCCAAGTATGTTGCTGGAACATCTACTGTGTCTTTAGTATTATCGGCTACACCTTTTTGCACTTCAGCTGGAGTAGTTGCTGGTTGAGCTTCACTTGCTTCACGGTCTTGTCCAGAAACTGTAGGCGCAGGATTTGTCGCAGGTTTAACCGCATCTTCTGTTTCTTTCTTAGATTCTGGTTTTGCTTGCACTTCTTCTTTTGGCGCTACCACTTGGTCTTTAGCAGCTATATCCGCTTTTTCTGGAGAGCTTGTAGCATCCAAGCTTGCTTTAAGTGTTGAATCTGCCTGTTCTGAAGGAAGAGCTGTATCGACTGCTTCTTTGAGAAGTTCTGCTGGTAAGTCGCTCTTTTCACCCACCGAAGCAGCGTCTGGTACGACTTGAGCAGGGGTTGGATTGACCACATCGGCACGTACAGAACTTGGTTGGCCAACTAGGACAAAGAAGCCACTAGCCACAACAACTGAGGCAACACCGACACTAAGACGGCGAATAGACCAACGAGTATATCTTTGATTTGGATTGAATTTCATAGGATTCTCCTTAGAGTTTTTCTTTATTTGATGACTCTAGTATAATCTCCTAAAATTAAAAAGGATTAAGAAAAAGTTAAAATTTTTCTTAAATCCCTCTTATAAAATACTTATATTAATTTTTTTACGAATTTAATTCTGCCAAGTCATCTAGATACTGGTTGTTAATAACCGCCAAGATATAGGCATCGGCTTTCAAGAGATCATTGGGACCAAATTGGACGTCCAGCGGTGAATTTTCTTGTTCACGAAACCCTAGGACATTGAGGTTGTATTTGCCACGTAGATCTAGCTGGCTCAGGCTTTGACCTGCCCAAACACTCGGAATCTTCATCTCCACGATAGACACATTTTTATCCAGCTGAAAGACATCAACATTGTTATGAAAGAGAATGGTCTGCGCTAGAGACTGCCCCATTTCATACTCAGGTGAAATCACCGAGTCAGCACCGATTTTTTCTAGCACCTTCTTGGCTGTCTGGCTTTTGACCTTGGCAATAACCCTTGGTACCCCTAGACTCTTACAATGCATAACTGCAAGCACACTCGACTCTAGATTTTCCCCTGTTGCCACTACAACCGTATCACAGGTATCAATTCCTGCGGTTCTGAGGAGTTCCTCATCTGTAATATCGCCAACAACTCCACGCGCCAAAACTGGCTCAAATTGATTGATACGCTCGGCGTGGTCGTCAATGGCAATGATATTCATATCTTGCTTGGCTAGGGCCGTCAGGACACTACTCCCGAAAATCCCCAAACCTAAAATTCCAATCGTACGATCTGACATAGTTCTTCCTTTCTTATCCAATACTAATATCTGCTTTCATATACTGAATCAAATCTTTCTTATCAGGCTGGTAATCCGCTAGACTGACCAGCAAGGTCAAGGGACCGATACGGCCAATAAACATGAGTACCATGACAATGCTGAGGGCTAGCTTGCCCAATTCTGGCGTTAAATTTGCCGTGACCCCAACTGTCGCAAGGGCTGAAATGGTCTCAAACATGAGATAGATAAATCGCGGTGTTCCTTCTGCCGTAATTCCCAGCAACATCAAGCCCAACAAGAAGGTCATCAAAAAGATAATGAAGACACTAAAGGATTTTTGGACTGTGCGAGCCTCAATAGTTCTCTGCGCAACATTGGCATGAGGCAAGCCCAGCAATTCACTACGAGCAAAGACCAACAAGACAAAGAAGGTCGTAATCTTGAGCCCCCCAGCCGTCCCTCCAGGCGCCCCGCCGAGAAACATCTGTAGGATATAGATAAATAGGGTCACAGGTCGAGCTTGAGTGTAGTCAATAGAAGCAAAGCCAGCCGTTCTCATGCTGACAGTTTGGAAAAAACTAACCAGTACCTTCTCTGGGACACTGAGATTGCCAATGGTTCCAGAATTGTGCCACTCTGTAAAGAGCGTAGCTCCTGTCCCAAACAGCAAAATCCCTGCAGTCAAGAAGAGGACCAACTTAGTATGGAAACGTAAACGACGTTTTTTCTTCTTGCCTAACTGGGTTGCCAAGTCAAACCAGACCATAAAACCCAGACCTCCCGTAATAATCAAACCAGCAATGACCAGATTGATTAAAGGATCCGTCTGATAATTCACTAAACTGCTACTGCCGAAATTATCAAAACCAGCATTACAAAAGGCGGAAATGGCTAAAAAGATAGAGGTAAAAATGCCTCGTCCCCAGCCAAACTCAGGAATAAAACGGAAACTTAGTAGGAAGGCGCCCAAGCCCTCCACCAGAAAAGTCGTCAAAAAGATGGACCGCATAAAAGACTTCAAAGACTTACTTTCCCCATAACTAAAACTCTCCTGAATGGTTTCACGACTACGCAGACTAAGCTTTTGCTTACCTTGGATATAAAAAATCCCGATAAAGGTCATGAGTCCCAGACCACCAATCTGTATCAAGAGCATACAAATCAACTGACCCCAAATATTATAGGTGGTAGCCACTGGTTGCGTAAAAAGGCCAGTCACACAGACCATAGACACCGTCGTAAAGAGATGGTCAAAATAAGTAGCCTGCGAACCACTCGCCTGAACAAGAGGCAAACTCAAAAGGAGAGAGCCTATAAAAATAACTCCAGCGAAACTTAAAAAAATGCGACGAGCAGGCGAAAGTCCGCCAAAGACCCTTTCAAGTTTTTTCACAAATAATTTGAATAACATACATCCATTGTACCATAAAAAGAAGAAGAGTAGCTAGATCTGAGAAGCTATCTCAAGACAGAGTTCCAAGGCCTTTTCGAAAGCTTCTGAACCCCAGTCACGACTGTCGTACTGGTCCAAGTCCGCAAGAGAATCTGCTGTAAACAACAACTCTCCCCAGAGAACGCCACGCAATTGAGCTACTGCCGCAAGTGCAGAACACTCCATCTCCACAACAGCACAGCCTTCCTCCTTGCGATAAGCTACCTTTTCAGCCGTTTCTCGGTAAAAGCCATCTGTCGTCCAGGTTATGACTTCCTTATAGGGAATCCCTTTGGCTTCCAAAACTCGCTCAATGGCAGCAATAGCCTCTGGCTGAATTTCCATATAACGAGAAGGTGCCACATAGTGGTAACTAGCCCCCTCATCTCGTAAAGCCCGAACCGGGACTAGAAAGGCGTTCTCCTCTATATCAGCTAGCACACCACAGGTACCAGTGGAAATGATTTGCTCCACACCGTAGCCAATCAACCAATCCATAAACTGGGCCGCTGGAGCGGAACCGACAGGAGCCTGGGCCAGACAAATTTCCTCACCCTTGTAGTTCACAACATAGACTGGATAAGTCTTGGTGGCAGAAACGAATTCGCCGACACAGTCCGCCCCTACTTCTCTCGCATAGCAGTCAATCTCCTCACCTAAAAATGCATAGACACACTTCTTGGGCAAGTGCAAGTCCAGCCCCTCGTGCTTGGGCATGATGACCGCCTGAGGATTGTCATCAAACTCTAAAATAGGAATCGCATGTTTCTGAATCATAACCTACCTCCTCTAATTTTGTACTATTGTATCAAAAGCTGGCCGAGTGTCAAGGAGGAGGCTGATAAATTGAGGAGAAAAACAATACAATCGCAACCAATCTCCACCAAGTCGAAACAACTTGCTTGACAAAAGCTTGACTTCATGGTTTAATATACCCCATAAGGGTATATTCGGAGGTGCCTATGTTTCACTTATTTACAAAAATTGACAGTATTTCTACCAGCGAGTTAGAAGCCAAACTCAAGGAACCGATTCAGCTACTGGATGTTCGGACGCCGATGGAATTCCGTAGAGGTCATATCAAAAATGCCAAAAATGTTCCTCTAACCGAAATTGGTTCCTACACACCAACAACAAAAGAAACACTCTATGTCATTTGTCATTCTGGTGTGCGAAGCAAACTAGCTGCGAAAAAGCTTAAGAAAAAAGGCTATGATGTCATCAATGTTCGAGGCGGTATGAGTGCTTGGACAGGTAAAATCATCTAGATGTATAAAGGAGAAAGTCAATGAAAATTATCATTGTCGGAGGAGTTGCAGGCGGTATGTCAGCAGCAACCCGCCTCAGACGTCTCATGGAAGACGCTGAAATCACTATTTTTGAGAAAAGTCCCTTTGTTTCCTTTGCAAACTGCGGACTTCCTTACTATGTTTCAGGAGAAATTGCAAACCGTGATAGTTTATTGGTCCAAACTCCTGAAAGTCTCAAAGCACGCTTTAATCTGGATGTTCGTCCTTTCCATGAGGTGATCAGCATTTCGCCAGCAGAGCACACTGTGACTGTGCGACACGATGGACAGGAATTCACAGAAAGCTACGACAAGTTGATCCTCTCCCCAGGAGCTAAACCATTTGTTCCTACCATTGAAGGTTTGGCAGAAGCTAAGAATGCCTACACGCTCCGCAATGTTCCCGATCTCGATGAAATTATGGCAGCCTTGGACAATCATCCAAAAGAAGCTGTCGTTATCGGTGCAGGCTTTATCGGACTTGAAATGGCTGAAAACCTGGCAAAACGTGGCTTGCAAGTCACCATCGTGGAGAAAGCTCCCCATGTCTTGCCACCATTAGATCAGGAAATGGCAGCCTTTGTCCAAGCAGAATTACTGGCAAACGGCGTCCGTGTTATCACTTCTCAGTCTGCGACTCGATTTGAAGACCAAGGAAAAATCATCGTTCTAGAAAATGGTCAAATGATCACTTCTGACCTCACCATCCTTTCTGTTGGTGTTGAACCTGAAAATGGACTGGCCAAAGCTGCGGGGATTGAACTGGGACTTAGAGGTGGGATTCTGGTCGATGAACATTACGAAACCAGTCAAAAAGATATTTTTGCAGTTGGGGATGCCATCGTTGTCAAGCAAGAGATTACGGGCCAAGACGCCCTCATCTCTCTCGCTTCTCCTGCCAATCGTCAGGGACGCCAAGTCGCGGACGTCATCGCAGGACTCGGTCGTACAAACAAGGGCAGTATCGGCACTGCTATCGTTCGTGCCTTTGACATGACCGCTGCTTCGACTGGTCTCAGCGAGCATATCCTTAGCGTGAATCAACTTCCTTACAAGGCCCTTCATGTCAGTGGGAAAGACCACGCTGGTTATTATCCAGATGCTACTGATATGACCTTGAAGCTCCTCTTTGACCCAACCACTGGAAAAATCTACGGTGCCCAAGGAGTTGGGAAGAAAGGTGTTGACAAGCGAATTGATATCCTGGCGACTGCTATCAAGGGAAATCTCACCGTCTTTGACTTACCAGAATTAGAGTTCACCTATGCGCCACCATTTGGCTCTGCCAAGGATCCCGTCAATATGCTGGGCTACGCAGCCTTAAACCTTATCGAAGGTCTCAGCGACAATATTCAATGGTACCAGCTCGAAGACGAACTAGCTAATGGTAAGAAATTCCTAGATGTACGGACAAGTGGCGAATTCCAGAGTGGTCGACTTAAGGTAGACACTATACACATCCCCCTAAACGAACTACGGGAACGCTTGGACGAACTAGATAAGAACCAAGCCTACATCGTTAGCTGCCACAGTGGTTTGCGCAGCTATATCGCAGAGCGTATCCTCAAACAAGCAGGCTTTACCGTCCAAAACCTTGACGGCGCTTATTCACTATACAAAATGGCTAACCCAGAAGGAGTAGAATATGGAAACTAGTATCAGTATGGCTGACTTTTATGAAAAATATCAACATGAAAATCTAAATCTTATCGATGTTCGTGAAGTACATGAATTCCAAGCAGGACATGCACCAGGTGCCAAAAATCTTCCGTTAAGTACCTTGGAGCAAGGCTACAAAGAACTCAAACCTGACCATGAATACCATGTCATCTGTCAAGGAGGAGTCCGCTCTGCATCTGCCTGCCAATTTCTCAGTTCCCAAGGCCTCTCCGTTACCAATGTAGAAGGTGGCATGAATGCTTGGCCAGGTCAAATAGAATAATCAAAAGGAGCTGGGCAAAAACTCAATTTCAGGAGAAAGTGAAGTAAATCTCCCCACAATAAAACGCATACTATCAAGGTTTTCAACACCTGATAGTATGCGTTCTTTTATTTTAAAGACTTTTTCCAGCCTCTCTTGATTCACATTAAACTATTCTATTAGCAGAGATCTTTGCAACTCTCATCTCTTTATTTCCGTTTAATCAAGTATCGGATAGCCTTTTCTAGGCGTTCCTTTTGAGCTTCAGGATCATCTAGTGGCTGATTGATACATTCAGTAAGGTTTTCGGTAATTATCATCTCAATCACGCGCTCTACACTAGATTTCACTGCTGTCAGTTGCGTCACAATATCAGCGCAGTCACGATCTTCTTCAATCATCTTTTGAATCCCACGCAACTGACCCTCTGAACGTTTCAAACGAGTAATATACTTTGAATTTGTCATTTCTTTTTCCTTGCTCGATTTTTCTTCATTATATCTCTAATCAGCTTCTTTGTCAAAATTCTCGCCCATCCAGCTCACGCAGTTCTGTTGTCAAAGACTTTTCAAAAGGTAAACTAGCCATACTGATAATTTACTAGAGTTTTCTAGTTTTACCTTGCTAATCGAATACGAGTCACAATTCCATCTGGGTCTGTGATTTCCAACTGGCTCGATGTCAGCCATTTGATTGGTGCATCAACTTCTTGTGCTCGTTGCGCAATCGTTAACAGTTCTTCTTTATGTGCGACTTCGATGACATAGTAGGCCAAACCTGGCAAGCCTTGCTTACGCGGAGCTAGGCCTTTTCCTCCCCATTCATTGACTGCTAAATGATGATGGTAATCCCCAGCTGCAATCCAACTAGCGCTAGGCACACTGAATTTATCCTTTAATCCTAACACCTTTTGATAAAACTGGCTGGACTTTCGACTATCCTTGACGGAAAGATGGATATGCCCCATTCTCGTACCCTCTGCTAGGATAAAAGGATCTACTCTTTCCCCCAACTCATAAATGTCCTGCGCCGCAAGGGCTTCAGTCACCCCGATAATACGCCCGTCTTCTCGAATATCCCATTTGGAAAGCGGCTTATCCCGATAGAGTTCAATGCCATTCCCCTCTAAATCCTCCAAGTAAAGGGCCTCACTGTAACCATGGTCTGCACCGCCCACAAGAGGAATCTGTAAATCTGTCAGGTGTTTCAAGACATCCGCCAAAGACTTTCGTGTCGGTAAAAGAATGGCTAAATGGTAAAGACCATAATGTTCCCTTACTTCTCCGCTTTCTTGTGCGTGAATCAATTGTACCAAGGCTTTTCCTCCAAGTCCCAGAACGACCTCTGTCTCCGTTTGAGATAAGATTTCTAAACCAATAATCTGCTGATAAAAGGCTGTTTGACTCTCTAAGTCCTTCACATTTAAAACTGCCTCTGCCAAATAAATGTGGCTCTTGTATTCATAGGTCATAAATATTTCCTCTTTTATTGTAACTTTAATTATTACAACTATTATATAACTTCCATCAAGAAAGTCAAGCCAGACAACTTATAGATCATGATTCTGTAATCTTGTCTATATGGGATTAGAACGAGAAAATCTACAGAGAATTGACAATAAAACCACCGAAAATTTTTAACCAATGCTATGATAACTCTCATCTCAATCCCAAAAAGAAAAGGAGCGGATATGATATCCTACTCCTTATTCTTATCAGAAAATCTAATTAGAATTAGTCTTCTTTTTTCTTTCGAGCAACAAGTCCAAATCCACTCAAGACACCTAAAAGTCCAAGTGCTGCTAGGCTAGAGTTGGCTTCTGTACCTGTGTTAGGAAGTTCTTTTTGACCTTCAACATATTTAGGTGTTTCTGGTTTAGAAGCTTGTTGGCTTGGAGTTGATGGTTCAACATGCTTAGGTGTTACAGTTACTGGGACTTCTACCTCTACGATTTCTCCAGTTGGTAATTTAACCTTAACTTTAACAGCAGGTTTTACTCCTGGAGTTTCTGTTGTTGGGATTTCACCAATCTCTACGATTTCGGCACCTTTTGGTAACTCAACATGTTTCTTAACATCATCTTTGCCAATTGGAGTTCCAACCTCTACCACAATTGGAGTAACTTTTACTTTATCATCTGTCGATGGTGTTGATTTAGGAGTTACAATTACTGGTACATCCACCGTCACAGTACGTCCATCTGGCAATTCAACTACTACTGATACCGAAGGCTTAGTTCCTGGTGTTGTAGTCGTTGGAATATCACCAATTTTTTTAATCTTCCATCCTTCTGGTAAACCAACATGTTTCTTAACATCTTCTTCTGTTACCGGAGTTCCAACTTCTACTACGATTGGAGTAACTTTTGGTTTAACAATTACTGGGACCTCTACTGTAATTTGTTTACCATTTGGTAATTCAATTACTACTGGTACAACAGGTTTTACTCCTGGAGTTTCAGTTCCTGGTTTATCTCCGATAGAAACGATTTTCCCACCTTCTGGAATCTTAACATTTTTCTCAACATCTTCATTCGTGATTGGGTCTCCAACATTTTTGATGATATCGTTAATTGGTGTTACATTTACTGGAACCTCTACTGTGACTACTTTACCATTTGGTAATTCAACCGTGACTTTAACTGGATCTTTCTTACCTGGAGTTGTCAAATCTGGAATGTTTTCAACATTTGTGACCTTGCCACCTTCCGGAATCTTAATTCCTTTAGTGTAATCCTCTGGTGTTAATGGGGTAGAGGTGACTGGTGTCTCAATCTCTTTAACAGGTGTTACATTAACTGGGACTTCGACTGTAATCACTTTGCCATTTGGTAATTCTACCGTTACTTTAACTGGATCCTTCTTACCTGGAGTTGTCAAGTCTGGAATGTTTTCAACATTTGTGACCTTGCCACCTTCTGGAATCTTAATTCCTTTAGTGTAATCCTCTGGTGTTAATGGAGTTTTCGTAACTGGAGTTTCAATCTCTTTGACAGGCGTTACATTAACCGGAACTTCTACTGTAATCACTTTGCCACTTGGTAATTCAACCGTTACCTTAACTGGATCCTTCTTACCTGGAGTTGTCAAGTCTGGAATGTTTTCAACATTGGTTACTTTTCCACCTTCTGGAATCTTAATTCCTTTAGTGTAATCCTCTGGTGTTAATGGAGTTTTCGTAACTGGAGTTTCAATCTC
>NZ_CAMHVI010000005.1:0-109458 GCF_946188585.1 Streptococcus mitis | reverse complement strand
TTGGGCGCGTAGCTCAGGTGGTTAGAGCGCACGCCTGATAAGCGTGAGGTCGGTGGTTCGAGTCCACTCGTGCCCATAAAGTTTGGTCCGTTGGTCAAGGGGTTAAGACACCGCCTTTTCACGGCGGTAACACGGGTTCGAATCCCGTACGGACTATTTTGGAGGATTACCCAAGTCCGGCTGAAGGGAACGGTCTTGAAAACCGTCAGGCGTGTAAAAGCGTGCGTGGGTTCGAATCCCACATCCTCCTTTTGTATTAACGCGGGATGGAGCAGCTCGGTAGCTCGTCGGGCTCATAACCCGAAGGTCGTAGGTTCAAATCCTGCTCCCGCAATAAGGCTCGGTAGCTCAGTTGGTAGAGCAATGGATTGAAGCTCCATGTGTCGGCGGTTCGATTCCGTCTCGCGCCATATTTTATTTATAACTTGGAAGGGTAGCGAAGAGGCTAAACGCGGCGGACTGTAAATCCGCTCCTTCGGGTTCGGGGGTTCGAATCCCTCCCCTTCCATTACTTTAGTTACGGGCATAGTTTAAAGGTAGAACTAAGGTCTCCAAAACCTTCAGTGTGGGTTCAATTCCTACTGCCCGTGTTAATATGATTATGGCGGGTGTGGTGAAGTGGTTAACACACCAGATTGTGGCTCTGGCATGCGTGGGTTCGATCCCCATCACTCGCCTATTTTATATTATTGGGGTATAGCCAAGCGGTAAGGCAAGGGACTTTGACTCCCTCATGCGTTGGTTCGAATCCAGCTACCCCAGTTACTATTTGCCGGCGTGGCGGAATTGGCAGACGCGCTGGACTCAAAATCCAGTGTCCGCAAGGACGTGCCGGTTCGACCCCGGCCGCCGGTATAGTATAGAGCTAGGAACGTAGTTAATCTTCGTTCCTTTTTGTATTATTTTTGGTATAATAGTAGTTATTCAAATTTTATTTAGATTATGAAAGTGTAGGGAAGTATGTCTCGTTCTATCGATTTATTAAAACATCGGTATTTGAAAAATATTAAAGAAAATCCTGAATTGTTTGTTGGGATTGAGCTGGAATATCCTGTTGCAAATTTGGAGGGCTTTGCTACAGATGTTGAAATTATAAAGGATCTATTTCATTATTTAGTTTCTGCTATGGATTTCACTGTAGAAAAGGTAGATGATTTTGGCAATCCTATCCAGTTAGTAGATCCGATAAGTCAGGATGCTATTTTGTTTGAAGTTTCCTATACTACAATTGAGTTTGCATTTGGTAAGGCTGAAACGATACAAGAAGTTGAAGAACGTTTTAGTATTTATATGGAAGCAATCCAGAAGAAGTTAGCTGAATCAAATCATGCTATTGTCGGCTGTGGTATTCATCCCAACTGGGATAAAAATGAGAATTGTCCCGTGGCTTACCCACGATATCAGATGTTGATGGACTATTTGAATTTGAGCAAAAATGTGACTAAATCAGACTTACATCAATTCCCTGAATACGGAGCGTTCATTTGTGGGTGTCAGGTTCAGTTGGATGTTTCAAAGTCTAACTACTTACGAGTGATTAATGCTTTTACCCAAATTGAAGCAGTTAAGGCTTATTTATTTGCAAACTCTGAGTTTACAGGTGTGGATTGGGATACGAAAATTTCAAGGGATATTTTCTGGGAAGAATCCATGCATGGTATCTATCCAGAAAACGTCGGGGTCAATGCTAGACTTTTTAAAGATGAGGATGATTTTTTTGATTATCTAGATCATTCTGCAATTTTTACTGCGGAACGTGATGGACAAACCTATTATTTTTATCCGATTCAGGCAAGGGACTATTTGGCTACACCTGAAATTCAAGCATATGCACTTAATGGGGATGAGATTATTATTTATCCTCAAGAGAAGGATTTTGAAACTCATCGTAGTTATCAGTACCAAGACTTAACGACTCGCGGAACAGTTGAGTTTCGTAGTGTGTGTACTCAACCTCTAGATAGAACCTTCGCTTCAGCAGCTTTTCACTTAGGATTGTTGGTTAATTTAGATAAGTTAGAAGCTTACTTAGAAGCAGCGCCTTTCTTTAAAGAATTTGGGAAAAATTATAAGTTTTTAAGACGACAATTTTCTAAGAAGAAGCTTACAGATGAGGAAGAAACTGCGATTATTGAAATTTCCAAAGACTTACTCCTGCTAGCCGAGGAAGGACTGGAGATGAGAAATAAGCAAGAAATGACCTATTTACAGCCTTTGAAAGAAGAATTGGGACTATAATTTCTCTTATAAAGGGAGAATTTTCTGAAAAATCATGATATAATGGAAGAGACTATAGATAAAGGATAGAGAGTAATGACATTAGTTTATCAATCAACGCGTGATGCCAACAATACAGTAACTGCCAGCCAAGCAATTTTGCAAGGTTTGGCAACGGATGGTGGTTTGTTTACACCGGTTACTTATCCAAAGGTAGATTTGGATTTTGAAAAATTGAAAGATGCTTCTTACCAAGAAGTTGCTAAGTTAGTTTTATCAGCCTTTTTAGATGACTTTACAGCTGAAGAGTTGGACTACTGTATCAACAATGCCTACGATAGCAAGTTTGATACACCAGCTATAGCGCCTTTAGTGAAATTAGACGGGCAATACAACTTGGAACTGTTCCATGGTTCTACGATTGCCTTTAAGGATATGGCCTTGTCTATCTTGCCATACTTTATGACGACTGCTGCTAAAAAGCATGGTTTGGAGAACAAAATCGTAATTTTGACAGCGACATCTGGTGATACTGGGAAAGCTGCTATGGCGGGATTTGCGGATGTGCCTGGTACAGAGATTATCGTCTTTTATCCAAAGGATGGTGTCAGCAAGGTGCAAGAGTTGCAAATGACCACTCAGACTGGCGACAATACTCATGTTATCGCCATTGACGGTAACTTTGACGATGCGCAAACCAATGTGAAACATATGTTTAACGATGTAGCCCTTCGTGAAAAATTGGCTGCCAACAAGTTGCAATTTTCATCAGCTAACTCTATGAACATTGGTCGTTTGGTACCACAGATTGTTTATTATGTTTATGCCTACGCTCAGTTGGTTAAGTCTGGTGAGATTGTGGCTGGTGATAAGGTCAACTTCACAGTACCAACAGGAAACTTTGGAAATATCTTGGCTGCCTTTTATGCTAAACAAATTGGTCTGCCAGTTGGCAAATTAATCTGTGCTTCAAATGACAACAATGTTTTAACTGACTTCTTTAAAACACGTGTTTACGACAAGAAACGTGAGTTTAAAGTCACAACTAGTCCATCTATGGATATCTTAGTATCTTCAAACTTGGAGCGTCTCATTTTACACCTTTTAGGAAATGATGCGGTTAAGACAGCAGAACTCATGAATGCCTTGAATACACAAGGACAATATGAATTGACTGATTTTGATGCTGAGATACTGGACCTCTTTGCGGCTGAATATGCGACTGAGGAAGAAACAGCATTAGAAATCAAGCGTGTTTATCAAACAGATGTTTATATTGAGGACCCACATACGGCAGTTGCCTCAGCGGTTTATAGAAAATACCAAGCGGCTACTGATGATGCGACTAAGACTGTGATTGCTTCAACAGCTAGTCCATACAAGTTCCCAGTGGTTGCAGTAGAGGCTGTAACAGGGAAAGTAGGTTTGACAGACTTTGAAGCCTTGGCTCAATTACATGAAATTTCAGGAGTGGCTGTGCCACCAGCGGTTGATGGGCTTGAAACAGCTCCTGTTCGTCATAAGACAACAGTGGCAGCTGCTGATATGCAAGCAGCGGTTGAGGCTTATCTAGGACTTTAAGACAGAGGGAGTAAACTCGGTTGGGAAACCAACTGAGTTTCTTTTCATCAGGAGGAAGGATTGTTTAAGAAAAATAAAGACATTCTTAATATTGCCTTGCCAGCTATGGGCGAAAACTTTTTGCAGATGCTCATGGGGATGGTGGACAGTTATTTAGTTGCTCATTTAGGATTGATAGCTATTTCAGGTGTTTCAGTGGCTGGTAATATTATTACTATTTATCAGGCGATTTTCATTGCTCTGGGGGCAGCTATTTCTAGTGTTATTTCAAAGAGTTTGGGGCAGAAGGATCAGTCTAAGCTAGCCTATCATGTGACTGAGGCATTGAAGATTACTTTACTATTAAGTTTCCTTTTAGGAGCTTTGTCTATCTTCGCTGGACAAGAGATGATAGGACTTTTGGGGACTGAACAGGCTGTGGCCGAAAGTGGCGGACTCTATCTATCTTTGGTAGGTGGTTCGATTGTTCTTTTGGGCTTGATGACGAGTCTAAGTGCCTTGATTCGTGCAACGCATAATCCACGTCAGCCTCTTTATGTCAGCCTCTTGTCAAATGCTTTGAATATCCTCTTTTCCAGTCTAGCTATTTTTATTCTTGATATGGGGATAGCGGGTGTTGCTTGGGGGACTATTCTGTCTCGTTTGGTTGGTCTTGTGATTTTGTGGTCACAATTAAAATTGCCTTATACGAAACCGACTTTTGGTTTAGATAAGGAACTGTTGACCTTGGCTTTACCAGCAGCTGGAGAGCGACTTATGATGAGGGCTGGAGATGTCGTTATCATTGCCTTGGTCGTTTCTTTTGGGACGGAGGCAGTGGCTGGAAATGCGGTCGGAGAAGTCTTGACCCAGTTTAACTACATGCCTGCCTTTGGTGTTGCTACGGCAACGGTTATGTTGGTGGCCCGAGCAGTTGGAGAGGATAATTGGGGAAGAGTCGCTAGTTTGAGCAAGCAAACCTTTTGGCTTTCTCTGTTTCTCATGTTGCCCTTGACCTTTAGTATCTATGCCTTAGGAATACCACTGACTCATCTCTATACGACTGATCCTCTAGCGGTTGAGGCTAGTGTTCTAGTGACACTTTTTTCACTACTTGGTACTCCCATGGCGACAGGAACAGTTATTTATACGGCAGTTTGGCAGGGTTTGGGGAATGCTCGGCTTCCCTTTTATGCAACAAGTATAGGAATGTGGTGTATCCGTATTGGGACAGCTTATCTGATGGGAATTGTTCTTGGTTGGGGCTTGTCTGGTATTTGGGCAGGGACTCTCTTGGATAATGGTTTTCGCTGGTTATTTCTACGCTACCGTTACCAGCGTTATATGAGCTTGAAAGGATAGGAAATGCAAAAAACAGCTTTTATTTGGGATTTAGACGGGACTTTATTGGACTCTTACGAAGCGATTTTATCAGGGATTGAGGAGACTTTTGCTCAGTTTTCTATTCCTTACGATAAGGAGAAAGTGAGAGAGTTTATCCTCAAGTATTCGGTGCAGGATTTGCTTGTGCAGGTGGCAGAAGAGCGAAAGATGGATGTGGAAGTGCTCAATCAGGTGCGTGCCCAGAGTCTGGCTGAGAAGAATGCTCAGGTAGTTTTAATGCCAGGTGCGCGTGAGGTGCTGGCTTGGGCAGACCAAGCAGGAATTCAGCAGTTTGTTTATACTCATAAAGGGGACAACGCTTTTACCATTCTCAGAGACTTGGGGTTGGAGTCCTATTTCACAGAAATTCTAACCAGTCAGAGTGGTTATGAGCGGAAGCCAAGTCCAGAAGCGGCTATCTATCTGATAGACAAGTATCAGCTGAATCCTGAGAACACCTATTATATAGGGGATCGGACTCTGGATGTGGAATTTGCTCAGAATAGTGGGATTCAAAGTATCAACTTTTTAGAGTCAACTTATGAAGGGAATCACAGGATTCAAGAATTAGCAGATATTACTTGCATTTTTGAGGATTAGGAGCGAGAAGATTATGTCAGTTTTGTGACAGAGACCTAACAAACTATTTCAAGTAATCGAGTTTGTTACAATGAATAGACAGTTCTGTTAAATAGGCCCGGGAGGGCTTTTTTTCTGCATTTTTTGTGTTATCATAGACAGGTACTCATTTGAAAGGAATTTGAAAGAATGAAGAAAAGAATATTATTAGCATCAACAGTAGCCTTGTCATTTGCCCCAGTATTGGCAACTCAAGCAGAAGAAGTTCTTTGGACTGCACGTAGTGTTGAGCAAATCCAAAACGATTTGACTAAAACGGACAACAAAACAAGCTATACAGTTCAGTATGGTGATACTTTGAGCACCATTGCAGAAGCCTTGGGTGTAGATGTCACAGTTCTTGCGAATTTGAATAAAATCACTAATATGGACCTGATTTTCCCAGAAACTGTTTTGACAACGACTGTCAATGAAGCAGAAGAAGTAACGGAAGTTGAAATCCAAACACCTCAAGCAGATTCTAGTGAAGAAGTGACAACTGCGACAGCAGATTTGACAACTAATCAAGTAACCGTTGATGATCAAACTGTTCAGGTTGCAGACCTTTCTCAACCGATTGCAGAAGTTCCAAAAGCGGTAGAAACTCCAAGGACAAAAGAAGTAGCATCAAATTCAGAAGTTACAGAGACAGTGACTGCTGCAGAAGACGTGGCATCATCTACAAACACTTCTACTTCAACGGAGCAAACAGCCGAAACAATCAGCCCGGTTGAAGAGGCAGCTCCTCAGGTAACGATTACAGCTGAGAAAGAGGAAACTCAAGCAAACCCACAAGCTGCTTCAACAGTGGAACCAACTACAACTCCAGTAGAAGAAAAAGCAACGGAAACAACTGCAACAAGTTCAGAAGAATCATCAAGTGAAGCTACACCAGCAGTTTCTACTTATCAACCAGAAGAGAAGAAAACAGTTTCAACAACTTACGCAGCTCCAGCTGCGCCCGATTATGCTGGACTGGCAGTAGCGAAATCTGAAAATGCTGGCCTTCAACCACAAACAGCTGCCTTTAAAGAAGAAATCGCTAACTTGTTTGGCATCACATCCTTTAGTGGTTACCGTCCAGGAGATAGTGGAGATCACGGAAAAGGTTTGGCTATCGACTTTATGGTACCAGAAAGCTCAGAATTAGGTGATAAGATTGCGGAATACGCTATTCAAAACATGGTCAGCCGTGGTATTAGTTATATCATCTGGAACCAACGTTTCTATGCTCCATTCGATAGCAAATATGGACCAGCTAATACTTGGAACCCAATGCCAGACCGTGGTAGCGTGACAGAAAATCACTATGATCACGTTCACGTTTCAATGAATGGATAAATCAGACTTGGTAATATCATTTTGACGAATGAGATGTAGCTTTCGTGATAGGAAGCGACTCTCGTTCGTTTTTTTCTTTGTCAATTTGAAGGAAGTTACCATCTTGTAATAATCCAAGCATAATTCTTGCAATCTATTTTACTTCGCAATATAATTGATTAGTCAATTATTGATAAATCAAGGGAAGAGGAAGAAATGATAGAGATTCAAGATTTACTTTATCAACTCCGCTTGTCTGAGCAAGCGAACACGCAATTATTTGAAAAAAGACTTGGAATTAGTTTGACACGGTATCAGATTTTACTGTTTTTGCTGGAGAATTCTCCTTGTAATCAAATGGCGGTTCAGGAGCGTTTGAAGATTGATCAGGCTGCTTTGACACGGCATTTCAAGATTTTGGAAAAGGAAGGTTTGGTGGATCGCCATCGCAATCCTGAAAATCAGCGGGAAGTCTTGGTAGAGGCTACGAAGTATGCCAAGGAGCAGTTAGTGGTGAATCCTCCTCTGAATCATGTCAGGGTTAAGGAAGCGATGGAAAGTATCTTAACAGAGTCTGAGAGAACAGAACTCAGCCGTTTATTAAATAAATTGGTTTTGGGTATTGAAAATATAGAGATTTAAGGAGAAAAATATGTCAATTATGACAATCATTTTAGCAACGATTGTTGCTTTGGAACATTTTTACATTTTTTATTTGGAAAGTATTGCAACGCAATCAGATGCGACTAGTCGTGTCTTTAATATGGACAAGGAAGAACTGGCTCGTCCGTCTGTAAGTTCATTGTTTAAAAATCAAGGGATTTATAATGCTCTGCTAGGAGTCTTTCTCTTGTATGGGATTTTTTTCTCACAGAATTTAGAAATTGTGACTATTTTTGTCTTGTTTGTGATTGGTGCTGCGGCTTATGGCTCTCTAACAGCAGATAAGAAAATTATTTTGAAGCAAGGTGGACCAGCTATTTTGGCCTTGATTAGTATTTTACTCTTTAAATAAACTTAAAGTTCAATCCTAGTCTCGCTAGTCCTTTTCACTCCAGAATAAGGGAAATATGTTATACTTGTTTTTAAGAAAAAAGTCTCATTGAATTTGTTTTGAGGAGTTAGAAATGAAAGTATTAGTGACAGGTTTTGAGCCCTTTGGAGGGGAAAAGGTTAATCCAGCTTTGGAGGCCATTAAAGGTTTACCAGCTGAAATCCATGGTGCTGAGGTCCGTTGCCTAGAAGTGCCGACAGTCTTTCACAAATCGGCCCAAGTATTGGAAGAAGAAATGAACCGTTATCAACCTGACTTTATCCTTTGTATCGGCCAAGCAGGTGGAAGGTCTAGCTTGACACCTGAGCGAGTAGCCATTAATCAAGACGATGCACGCATTCCTGATAACGAAGGTAATCAGCCGATTGATCTTCCCATTCGAGTGGATGGTGCTCCGGCCTACTTTAGTAGTTTGCCTATTAAAGCGATGGTTCAAGCTATAAAAAAAGAGGGCTTACCGGCCTCTGTTTCCAATACTGCAGGGACTTTTGTCTGCAATCATTTGATGTATCAGGCCCTCTATTTGGTAGAAAAGAAATTTCCACATGTTAAGGCAGGTTTTATGCACATTCCTTATATGATGGAACAGGTGGTGAATCGACCGACAACTCCAGCTATGAGTTTAGTGGATATTCGGCGAGGGATAGAAGTGGCAATCCGCGCTATTATCGAATATGGGGATCAGGATCTCAAGTTGGTAGGCGGAGAAACTCATTGATAGAAAAAGCTTGAGGGAACAACCTTCAAGCTTTTGGACGTTTTCGAGCCAATACTGCTCGGTAAAAAATCATTTTATTAATTTGAATGTAGGGTAGGAGTGAGAAACTAGCAATCCCAAAGGTAATCCAATTGAGGAAATACCAAGGAAGGAGTTGTAAGTCTAGGATAAAACGCTGAAACTTGTAACCTTTCATCATGAAACGGCTGGTTTTAAGGATTTGTCCTGGTTTGGCTTGTCCCAAGTCTAGGGTGTCACAAAGGAGAAATTCTACCTGCGAATAAGCATAGTATTGTGGAATATAGAGACTATTTCCTATAATCATCAAGAAAATACTTGCTAGAACGTAAAGACCAAAGGTCATGAGGAAACGCTCAGTTTCAACTGACGTGAGATCCAGATTGGGAAATTCAGGATGGATTGCAACGAATTTCTTTGCTAAAAAGCTACTGTAAAAGAGGAAGTAAATCCCAAGCAAGCTAGGAATGCTCCATAAGAAGAGGTAGAAGCGTTTGAGAAGGAGAGTCAAAAAGGTTTGTGAAAAGTGCTCTTCGTTAAAGAGTGCGAGACTATTTTTGACGGATAGTTCTGTATCAGGATTCTTGATGAGTTTCAGCGTTGTATAAACTGAACTGGTTAGAAGAATAGCTCCGATAAAGGAGACTAATAGTGGAAAAAGGTAGGCTTGGAATACATGGCCGAGCACGCTAAAAAAGGGTTGTTCTAAAACACTCTCGTTGATACGCTCTAAGGGATTAAGGAAGCCAGACAAGATGACTAGCATGCTAGGTAAGAGATAGACGAGAAAGAGGCGGGGATTTTCAGCTTGAAATTGTCTAGCCTGCAGACGAATGGTTTTTAAATCAATTTTTGGGTATTTCATTCTCTCATTATACCATAGTTCGTGACAGTTCCTACTTTTTTTGATAAAATCATACAGTATGCCCTTGGGAACAAAGTATGAACTGGGACTGTCTTTCCCAGCTTCGGAGGTAAAAAATGTCAGATTCACCAATCAAATATCGTTTGATTAAGAAAGAAAAACACACAGGAGCTCGTCTGGGAGAAATCATCACTCCCCACGGTACCTTCCCAACACCTATGTTTATGCCAGTTGGGACACAAGCCACTGTCAAAACTCAGTCGCCTGAAGAATTGAAGGAGATGGGTTCGGGAATTATCCTATCCAATACCTATCATCTCTGGCTTCGTCCTGGAGATGAACTCATTGCTCGCGCAGGCGGTCTCCACAAGTTTATGAATTGGGACCAGCCTATCTTGACAGATAGTGGTGGTTTTCAGGTTTATTCCTTAGCAGATAGCCGTAATATCACAGAAGAAGGAGTAACCTTTAAAAACCATCTCAATGGTTCTAAGATGTTCCTATCGCCAGAAAAAGCTATCTCTATTCAGAATAATTTGGGCTCAGACATCATGATGTCCTTTGACGAATGTCCTCAGTTTTATCAACCTTACGACTACGTTAAGAAATCAATCGAGCGTACCAGCCGTTGGGCTGAGCGTGGTTTGAAGGCTCACCGTCGTCCACATGACCAAGGTTTGTTTGGAATTGTGCAGGGGGCTGGATTTGAAGACCTGCGTCGCCAATCGGCTCATGACCTTGTCAGTATGGATTTCCCAGGCTACTCTATCGGTGGCTTAGCAGTGGGAGAAACCCACGAAGAGATGAATGCGGTCTTGGACTTTACAACACAACTGCTGCCTGAAAATAAACCTCGTTATCTGATGGGTGTGGGAGCGCCAGATAGCTTGATTGATGGGGTGATTCGTGGGGTGGATATGTTTGACTGTGTCTTGCCGACTCGAATCGCTCGTAATGGGACTTGTATGACCAGTCAAGGTCGTTTGGTTGTCAAAAATGCCCAGTTTGCTGAGGACTTTACGCCACTGGATCCTGAGTGTGATTGCTACACATGTAAGAACTATACACGCGCTTACCTTCGTCACCTGCTCAAGGCCGATGAAACCTTTGGTATCCGCTTGACTAGTTACCATAACCTTTACTTCTTGCTTAACCTGATGAAGCAAGTGCGACAAGCCATCATGGATGACAATCTCTTGGAATTCCGTGAGTATTTTGTGGAAAAATATGGCTATAATAAATCAGGCCGTAATTTCTAAAATGGAAGTGATATAAGCTAAAAATCCTAAGTTTTCTCTTGGGATTTTTCTTCTTTTTTTGATAGAATAAAGTGTATAATGAAAGGGAGAATAAACTCGTATGCGCATTAAATGGTTTTCCTTGATTAGGATTACAGGTTTACTTTTGGTACTCTTGTATCATTTCTTTCAGACCATCTTTCCTGGAGGATTTTTCGGGGTAGATGTCTTTTTCACATTTTCAGGATTCCTGATTACGGCTCTACTCATCGAAGAATTTTCTAAAAACCATGAGATTGACTTGATAGGATTTTTTAGGAGACGTTTTTATCGGATTGTGCCACCTGTGGTTTTGATGGTCTTGGTGACTATGCCCTTTACTTTCTTAGTTCGCCAAGACTATGTTGCTGGAATTGGTGGTCAGATTGCAGGTGTCTTAGGTTTTATGACCAACTTCTATGAGCTCCTAACAGGTGGGAGTTATGAATCTCAGTTCATTCCTCATTTGTTTGTTCATAATTGGAGCTTGGCTGTTGAGGTGCACTACTATATTCTTTGGGGACTGGCGGTTTGGTTCTTATCCAAACAGTCAAGATCAAATGGTCAGTTGAGAGGGATGATCTTTCTTTTATCTGCTGCTGCCTTTTTGATTAGTTTCTTCTCCATGTTTATCGGTAGTTTTCTAGTAACCTCTTATTCCTCTGTGTACTTCTCCAGTTTAACTCATGTCTATCCATTCTTTTTGGGAAGTATCTTAGCAACGATTGTAGGCGTTCGTCAGACGACTTCTCTCGTCAAGCAGTTGGATAAAATCTGGGATTTACGCAAGACCCTGTTGGTTTTTGCAGGAGGTTTTGGCTTCTTACTTATTTTGACCTTCTTTGTCAAATTCACCTATCTCTTTGCCTATCTTATGGGCTTCTTGCTTGCCAGTCTTGCAGCTCTTGCTATGATTCTGGCAGCGCGTGTCTTACATGAAAAGACTCCTAATATGCAGGAGCCAAAGATTATCAGTTTTTTAGCGGATACTAGCTATGCGGTTTATCTTTTCCATTGGCCTTTCTATATCATTTTTTCACAGTTGACATCAAATCTTCTTGCTGTGTTATTAACTTTGATCTTTTCTTATGGATTCGCCAGTCTGTCATTTTATGTGTTGGAACCTTGGATTGCAGGAAAGAACACACCTATTATACAAACTCTCCGTCCCCTGCCTCATATTCACACAATCCTTGCAGCAAGCACTGGCATTTTGACCTTCATTGTCTTCTTAGTGACCTTGTTGGCACCACAAGTGGGAGCTTTTGAGACAGATTTAACTGTCAATGGCTTGAAGCAAGCTGCAACAAATATTGGACAGACCAAGGTGATGGCAGAACGAGCAGAAGCTGATAGTTTAGGAATTGCTGATGGAACGATGTTAATTGGGGACTCAGTGGCCTTGAGGGCCAATACAGCTCTACAGACAGCCCTTCCTGGAGCACAGATTAATGCACAAGTCAGCAGAACAACCAAGACTGCCAATGAAATCATGCTAAATAATAGCCAGAATAAATTTCTACCAAAGATGGTGGTTATTGCAACTGGGGTAAATAATCCTGAAAATTACAAGGAAGATTGGGATAGCATCGTGAAAAATCTTCCAAAGGGCCACCATATGGTTTTGGTGACTCCTTATGAGGGGGATAAGGCAAAAGAGACCTATGCCATCGTTGAGAAAGAGGCTGCCTATATGAGAGAATTGGCAGAGAAGACTCCTTACATCACGATAGCAGATTGGAATCAAGTTGCGAAAGAGCATCCAGAAATTTGGACTGGAACAGACCAAGTCCATTTTGGAAGTGACAATAGTAAAATTGAAGCAGGAGCAAAATTGTATGCAGATACGATTGCTACAGCCTTGCAAACAGCTCAAGACAAGCCAGTCAAATCAAAATAACTTGTATTTAAAAGAGAAGAGTTGGAGAAATCCAGCTCTTTTAAAATATCTCTAGAAAATAGGTCTATACCATTTACAAATAAAAAAGAAAGGTTTATAATGTAATTGACATAATAAATTATAGAATCAATCTTTTAAGGAGGTTAACATTATGCCTAACTATATTAAAGCGGATCAATTTTTCTACCCACACGGAGTTCGTCGCGGTGGTTACTTGGAACTTGTGGACGGCAAGTTTGGAAAACATGTCGAGCAGATTCCTGAAGGCTCTGAGGTGATTGACTATACAGGTTATAGCATTGCTCCAGGACTTGTCGATACCCATATTCATGGATTTGGCGGTGTGGATGTTATGGATAATAATATCGAAGGAACCCTTCATACCATGAGTGAAGGACTCCTTAGCATGGGGGTAACGAGCTTCTTGCCAACCACTTTGACATCATCTTATGAGCAATTGCTCGCGGTAACAGAAAATATCGGTGCTCGTTACCAGGAAGCAAGTGGAGCCAAGATTCGTGGAATCTATTTCGAAGGGCCTTATTTCACAGAGAAATACAAGGGGGCTCAAAACCCTGCCTACATGAAAGATCCTCGCATGGATGAGTTTCGTGCTTGGCAAAAAGCAGCTAATGGCTTGCTTAATAAAATTGCTCTTGCGCCAGAGCGTGAAGGTGTAGAAGACTTTGTACGGACTATCACTGGAGAAGGTGTGACGGTTGCTCTTGGGCACTCAAACGCAACTTTTGATGAAGCTAAAAAAGCAGTCGATGCTGGAGCGAGTGTTTGGGTACACGCCTACAATGGAATGCGTGGCTTGACTCACCGCGAACTGGGTATGGTTGGAGCCATGTACCAATTGCCACATACCTATGCAGAGTTGATCTGTGACGGCCATCACGTAGATCCAAAAGCCTGCGAAATTCTTATCAAACAAAAAGGAACTGAAAATATTGCCCTTATCACAGACTGTATGACAGCGGGTGGATTGGAAGACGGCGACTACATGTTGGGAGAATTCCCAGTTGTCGTTGCAAATGGAACTGCTCGTCTCAAATCGACAGGTAACTTGGCAGGTTCTATTCTCAAACTCAAAGACGGTTTGAAAAATGTTGTCGACTGGAACATTGCCTCTCCACACGAAGCAGTTATGATGGCAAGCTTTAACCCAGCAAAATCTGTTCACATTGATGATGTTTGTGGACAAATCCGTGAAGGCTATGACGCGGACTTTATCGTACTAGATAAAGATTTAGAATTGGTAGCAACCTACCTAGATGGCGTGAAACGTTATCAAGCATAAGAGAGAAAGCAGAAGTTAAAGACTGATTTCTTTTCAGGTTTTATAAAGAATCAATTGCACCCCAAAAGTTAGATTTTTTCCGACTAACTTTCGGGGTGTTTTCGTTGTGTGTGAAACAGAACTAACTTCTCTGGATAAATTATTTATCTAACTTTTTTTGGGAGTACTGTTATGAAAATTTTTTAATTTCCTTAAACTCATTCTTTTTCTATAGGTAAATCTCCTTAAATGAGTAGTAAAAGTACAAATAAGAAAATTTTTTGTTGTCTTGAAGTGGCTTCCTTTTGTCTTTAGAAAATACCTCTAAATATGGTAAAATAGTAGGAGAATAATGTGAGGAAAATGAATGTCAAATAGTTTTGAAATTTTGATGAATCAACTTGGGATGCCTGATGAAATGAGACAGGCATCTGCTTTATCACATGCTGATATTGAACGAGTTGTGGTTCATAAAATTAGTAAGGTATGGGAGTTTCATTTCGTATTTTCTAATATTTTACCGATTGAAATCTTTTTAGAAATAAAGAAAGGTTTGAGGGAAGAATTTTCTAAGACAGGCAATAAAGCTGTTTTTGAAATTAAGGCTCTGTCTCAAGATTTTTCAAACCAACTCTTGCAAGCCTATTATAGAGAGGCTTTTTCTGAGGGTCCATGTGCTAGTCAAGGCTTTAAATCTCTTTATCAAAATCTGCAAGTTCGTGCTGAGGGCAATCAACTCTTTATTGAAGGCTCGGAGGCGATTGATAAGGAACACTTTAAGAAAAATCACCTTCCTAATTTAGCTAAACAACTTGAAAAATTTGGCTTTCCAACTTTTAACTGTCAAGTAGAGAAAAATGATGTGCTGACTCAAGAGCAAGAAGAAGCCTTTCATGCTGAAAATGAGCAGATTGTTCAAGCTGCCAATGAGGAAGCGCTCCGTGCGATGGAGCAGCTGGAACAGATGGCACCTCCTCCAGCAGAAGAGAAACCAGCCTTTGATTTTCAGGCCAAAAAAGCTGCAGCTAAACCGAAGTTGGACAAGGCGGAGATTACTCCTATGATCGAAGTGAAGACTGAGGAAAATCGTCTGGTCTTTGAAGGGGTTGTTTTTGATGTAGAGCAAAAAGTGACTAGAACAGGGCGCGTTTTGATCAACTTTAAAATGACCGACTACACTTCAAGTTTTTCTATGCAAAAGTGGGTTAAAAATGAGGAAGAGGCCCAGAAGTTTGACCTAATCAAGAAAAATTCTTGGCTCCGAGTCCGTGGGAATGTGGAGATGAATAACTTCACACGCGATTTGACTATGAACGTGCAGGATGTGCAGGAAGTTGTTCACTATGAGCGGAAGGATTTGATGCCAGAAGGTGAGCGTCGGGTTGAGTTTCATGCTCATACTAACATGTCGACCATGGATGCTCTACCAGAGGTTGAAGAAATCGTTGCGACAGCTGCTAAGTGGGGACACAAGGCGGTTGCCATCACCGACCATGGAAATGTCCAGTCCTTCCCACACGGCTATAAGGCGGCCAAAAAAGCGGGAATTCAGCTGATTTATGGAATGGAAGCCAATATCGTTGAGGATCGTGTTCCTATCGTTTATAACGAAGTGGAGATGGACTTATCAGAAGCGACCTATGTGGTTTTTGACGTGGAAACGACGGGTCTATCAGCCATCTACAATGACTTGATTCAGGTTGCGGCCTCTAAGATGTACAAGGGGAATGTCATTGCTGAATTTGATGAATTTATCAATCCTGGTCATCCTTTGTCAGCTTTTACCACGGAGTTGACTGGTATTACAGATGATCATGTCAAAAATGCTAAACCACTGGAACAAGTTTTGCAAGAATTCCAAGAATTTTGCCAGGATACAATCTTAGTTGCCCATAATGCTACCTTTGACGTTGGCTTTATGAATGCCAATTATGAGCGCCATGGTCTTCCAAAGATTAGTCAGCCAGTTATTGATACGCTGGAGTTTGCTAGAAATCTCTATCCTGAGTATAAACGTCATGGTTTGGGACCTTTGACCAAGCGTTTTGGTGTAGCTTTGGAACATCACCACATGGCCAATTACGATGCGGAAGCGACTGGTCGCCTGCTCTTTATCTTTATCAAAGAGGTGGCAGAAAAACATGGTGTGACCGATTTGGCTAGACTCAACATTGATCTAATCAGTCCAGATTCTTATAAAAAAGCTCGAATTAAGCATGCGACCATTTATGTCAAGAATCAGGTAGGTCTAAAGAATATCTTTAAGCTGGTTTCCTTGTCTAATACCAAGTACTTTGAAGGGGTGCCACGGATTCCGAGAACGGTTCTAGATGCTCATCGAGAGGGCTTGATTTTAGGATCAGCTTGTTCAGATGGGGAAGTTTTTGATGCAGTTGTTTCCCAAGGTGTGGATGCAGCGGTTGAGGTGGCCAAGTATTATGACTTTATCGAGGTCATGCCACCGGCTATCTATGCTCCCTTGATTGCTAAGGAGCAGGTCAAGGATATGGAAGAACTCCAGACTATTATCAAGAGTTTAATAGAGGTTGGAGATCGCCTTGGCAAGCCAGTTTTGGCTACGGGAAATGTCCACTATATCGAACCAGAAGAAGAAATTTACCGTGAAATTATTGTTCGTAGTTTGGGACAGGGGGCTATGATTAACCGAACCATCGGTCATGGGGAACATGCCCAACCAGCACCACTTCCAAAGGCTCATTTTAGAACGACTAATGAAATGTTGGATGAATTTGCTTTCTTGGGAGAGGAACTAGCTCGGAAATTGGTTATTGAAAACACCAATGCCTTGGCAGAAACCTTTGAACCCGTTGAGGTTGTTAAGGGTGACTTGTATACGCCTTTCATTGACAAGGCTGAAGAGACGGTTGCTGAGTTAACCTATAAGAAAGCTTTTGAGATTTATGGAAATCCGCTACCAGATATTGTTGATTTGCGGATTGAAAAAGAATTAACTTCCATTCTGGGGAACGGATTTGCTGTGATTTATCTGGCTTCCCAGATGCTGGTGCAACGTTCCAATGAACGGGGTTACTTGGTTGGTTCTCGTGGGTCTGTCGGTTCTAGTTTTGTTGCGACCATGATTGGGATTACAGAGGTCAATCCTCTCTCTCCTCACTATGTCTGTGGTCAGTGTCAGTACAGTGAGTTTATCACCGATGGTTCTTACGGTTCAGGATTTGATATGCCCAATAAGGACTGTCCAAACTGTGGTCACAAACTCAGCAAAAACGGACAGGATATTCCGTTTGAGACCTTCCTCGGTTTTGATGGAGACAAGGTTCCCGATATTGACTTGAACTTCTCGGGAGAAGACCAGCCTAGCGCCCACTTGGATGTGCGTGATATCTTTGGTGAGGAATATGCCTTCCGTGCAGGAACGGTTGGTACGGTGGCTGCCAAGACTGCCTATGGCTTTGTCAAGGGCTACGAGAGAGATTATGGCAAGTTCTATCGTGATGCAGAGGTGGAACGCCTTGCTCAAGGGGCGGCAGGTGTCAAGCGAACGACGGGACAACACCCGGGGGGAATCGTTGTTATTCCTAACTACATGGATGTCTACGATTTTACGCCTGTCCAGTATCCAGCGGATGACGTGACGGCTGAATGGCAGACCACTCACTTTAACTTCCATGATATCGATGAGAACGTCCTCAAACTCGATGTACTGGGGCATGATGATCCGACCATGATTCGAAAACTCCAGGACTTGTCTGGGATTGATCCTAATGAAATCCCTATGGATGACGAAGGTGTGATGGCCCTCTTTTCTGGGACTGATGTGTTAGGGGTAACACCTGAGCAAATTGGAACGCCTACGGGGATGTTGGGGATTCCAGAGTTTGGAACAAATTTCGTACGTGGAATGGTAGACGAGACGCATCCGACGACCTTTGCGGAATTGCTTCAGCTGTCTGGACTGTCTCATGGTACTGATGTCTGGTTGGGAAATGCCCAGGATTTGATTAAGCAAGGAATTGCGGACCTATCAACCGTTATCGGTTGTCGGGATGACATCATGGTTTACCTCATGCATGCTGGTCTCGAGCCTAAGATGGCCTTTACTATCATGGAACGGGTGCGTAAAGGCTTGTGGCTGAAGATTTCCGAAGAGGAGCGAAATGGCTACATTGAAGCCATGAAGGCCAATAAGGTGCCAGAGTGGTATATCGAGTCCTGTGGGAAAATCAAGTACATGTTCCCTAAGGCCCATGCGGCAGCCTACGTTATGATGGCCTTGCGTGTGGCCTACTTCAAGGTTCACCATCCCATTTATTATTACTGTGCTTATTTCTCCATCCGTGCTAAGGCTTTTGATATCAAGACTATGGGAGCGGGATTGGATACTATCAAGCGTAGAATGGAAGAAATCTCTGAAAAACGGAAGAACAATGAAGCCTCTAATGTGGAAATTGATCTTTATACAACTCTTGAGATTGTTAATGAGATGTGGGAGCGTGGTTTCAAGTTTGGAAAACTCGATCTCTACCGTAGTCAGGCGACAGAGTTCCTCATCGATGGGGATACCCTCATTCCGCCATTTGTAGCAATGGATGGTCTGGGTGAGAACGTTGCCAAGCAGTTGGTGCGAGCGCGTGAAGAGGGAGAATTCCTCTCTAAAACAGAACTACGCAAACGTGGTGGACTCTCATCAACATTGGTTGAAAAGATGGATGAAATGGGGATTCTGGGCAATATGCCAGAGGATAACCAGTTGAGCTTGTTTGATGAGTTGTTTTAAAAAATTGCTTATTTTGATCAAGTGGACAAAATATGTCCACTTGATTTGTTATAATTCTCTTAAAAATAATAGAAAAGAGAGTATAATATGGTGAATCAAGAAATTTTAAATTCTAATGTGTCAATTGAAGAGGAAATTTATAATTTTGAAAAAGGCTTGAAAGATGATGGGAATGATTGGACCGGATTCCCACAAATAGACTTAAAAGAAGATTCTCAATGTATTTACATTTGCGGTATTTCAGAGACTGATAGATGGCATTTGTTTTATTATACGTTAACTAAAATAAAACCTGTTACTCCAATAGCATCACTTGCATATTATCGAGTGAGAGATAATTTGATTTTTTCTAAACATAGTCAATGGATAAAACTGCAAATGGGGTATACAGAGTATGATTTGATTTTTCTGGATGGAGTTCAATTTTTGGGAGAGGCTGATCAAAGGGTACAGGAATACTGGATGCAGCGATTCAAAGAGAGTAAGAAAAGAAACAAACTCTTCATTGTATATTCAGACTGCTTACCCGAAGACTTAAAAAATATGCCTGAATCCGTAGTTGAGTTCTTCGAATCTGGCATAGTGGTACAGTTGAAATCATCTAAGGGCTAGTTTATTTTGCTTTAATCGTTTTGAATATAAAGTGCTAGTTAGACTATAGAAGTGATAATAATGTACTAGAAATAGTATTGTTTGAATAATATGTAGAAGGACTGGAAATGAATGATCAAGAGAGACTGCTAACGATTTTTTTACGTTTACAGTTTGGGACTCCGTTAGGAAAAAAGCAACTGGCTCAGGAATTTGAGGTTAGTGAAAAGACGATACAGAGAGATTTTTCGCTACTCCGTGATATTTTATCTAGTCACACCAGTTATAGTGGAGATTTACTTTATAACCGTAAAACGAATAAGTATTGTTTAGCAAGTAAGTCAGTTTTTAATAAAAAGGATATTCTCGTTATTTCAAAGATTTTATTGGAAAATCGAGCACTGAATAGACCAGAAATTGCTAGCTTACTACATAATTTACTGGTCTTAGTTCCCCGTGATGATCGGAAAGAAATCGAGCAGATTATTGGAAGTGAAAAGCTGAACTATGCTCCCTTAACGGATCAACAAAATAGAATAGAGAAAATTTGGAATTTATCAGAAGCTATTTTGCATGAACAGGTTCTAGACATTATCTATCAAAAACCTTATTCTGAGTCTTCTAAGAGGCAGACTGTTTTGCCAGTCTCTCTTTATTATGATAGTCATTATTTCTATCTGGTTGTCTACCAGTTGAAACATGCTACTTATATTACTTTAAGAGTAGACCGTATCCAGTCATGGTCTCTTAGTGATATAGAGAAACCCTCTATTTCTTATCGAGATAAATTTAGAGATGGCGACATTCGTAACGAGAGAGTAGATGCTTTTATCGGGAAGAAAATCAGTATTGAAATCGAGTATTTGTACGATCCGACGATTGTGACGGATCAATTTCCAAATGCAAAAATAGTTGGGAAAAATGGCTACTGGACTCATTTTAAGTTTGAGAGTCAGCACACACCGGGGCTTAAACGCTGGTTGCTGGGGCAAGGGGAAGCAGTTACTGTTTTGTCTCCTCGGATTTTAGTAGAGGATATGAAGCAAACAGTTAAAGAAATGATAGATAAATATAGATGAGGATAAAATGACTATTCAATTTACTTCTAAAAAGGTTGGAGAACTATTGAAAGAAGAGAATTTGCGGATTCCTTCTTATCAAAGACCATATAAATGGAACAGAAAACATATCCGTAATCTTTTTTATGATTTACGAGATGCTATGGGAAAAAAGGAATATCAGATTGGTTCCGTTATCTTGCATGAAATCTTGCATGAAAAGGAAAAATACTTAGATATTGTCGATGGACAGCAACGGCTAATTTCTATTTCCTTGTTTCTTCATTTATTAGATGATTTAGAGAATTATAAGGGTGCTAATCAACTGCTGAGTGCTGAATTTGGAGAGCTATCTTGCTATCATGCGAGTGAAAATTATAATGAGTGGGAAAATTTGACTCAATTGGTTGGTGAAAATCAGGCAAAAGATATTTGCAATTTTTTATTGGAAAATTGTTCTGTCTCCGTGATTACTATGCCCCAAGAACGATTATCTGAAGCCTTTCAGTTATTTGATTCTCAGAATAATCGTGGAAAATCTTTAGAACCTCATGATTTGCTCAAAGCCTACCATCTTCGCAAGTATGATTCAGAAGATGAAAAGATTGTCGAAAAGTGGGAGCAATTTGTAGAGGATAAAGAGTTAAGTCTCAAAGAGTTGTTTGATAAACATCTTTTCCGTATGAGACGTTGGTCGCGCGGAGAGACAGGATTAACAAACAAACGTTATGGATCTTATCTGCGTTTTACAGAGGATTTTATTGACGATTTTAAAGGCGTTGATTTGAATCAGAACTTCCCCTATCTAGAATTGTATCGTCATATTGAAAAATTCCCTCTTTCAATTACTATGCCAATCATTGATGGAAGTACATTTTTTGAATATATTGAATCTGCTCATAAAACTATTAAAGATCATAAAGATTTTTTAAATGCAAAGTTAGGATTTTCTGATGAGCCTGAAGGGGAAGAAAAAAATCTTGCTTACCCAAAAGGTATGTTAAACATTTACAATAGCTCAAAAGGACGCTACCTCAAGTGTCACAATATATTCTTAAATATTTGCTCGCTTTTTGCAGAGAGATTTGGAAAAGATGAGCTATCAAAGGATATAGTAGAGACCTTGTTTATTTGGTCTTATTACCCTCGAGTTAAGTCTAAAGCAATATATGATGCAACTTTTGGAAACTATGCTGCTGGTGGAAGGTTTAGACAAAAAGAGGTTCAAAAACTATTTCAACTTTTAGCTCATGCTGTCACTCCGAATGATTTCATGATCAAGATAGATAGAGAGCTATTTGAAAATTATACTGTGGACAAGATTATAGAAGAGGAAAAAGGTAAATGGTAGAAACACATATAAGCTTATCAGTTAATCGTTTGTTAAATGAAGATATCTATGCTATTCCTCTTTATCAGAGAAATTTTGCCTGGACTTATGATGAGATTGAGCAGTTATTGAATGACGTAGCAGATGCTTTTCAAGAAAATAGAGACAATTACTACTATATTGGAACATTAGTCGTTAATAAAGAGAATGACATTTTCAAAATTATAGATGGGCAACAACGAACAACAGCCCTTAATTTGATTGCCTTAGCTTTGAAGCATGAGTTTGGTTTTGATAGATTGAAAGCTGTCAATCTTACCTTCCCAGCTAGGAAGAAATCAAATAAGAATATTAAAGATCTATTTGCCAAGCAAGAAATTTCAGAGGGCGATGAAAATGAGCTGACTAGAGGTTACAGACATGCTAAAGACGCATTGAAAAAAGTGCTAGAGGAGCGCCGTCTTGATCCTCAGTCTTTCGTTGATTATCTTTTTGATTATGTCATCATTTTTCGGAGTATACTTCCTGAAGATTTAGATTTGAATCTTTATTTCGAACGTTTCAACTCTCGAGGCGAACAACTAGAGTCTCATGAGATTCTCAAGGCACAAATGATGTCTAAGTTCGGTACAGATCAAGAAATGGCACAAAAATTTGCGAGAATTTGGGATGCCTGTGCAGAATTTGGTAAGCCGGTAGCAAGTCAGTTTAAGATGCGGCGGAAGAGAGCAGATGACTTTCAAGAACGTGAACGTATTTTTGGATGGCATTTTACAAATTATTCATTTCATAATATTTATAATGATATTGATTTTCATCAAAATGAAAGAAGAAAGTTATCAGATATATTAGGAAAAAAGATAAATGAAAAAAATATAGAAGTAGAAAAAGATTTTGGCGATTATACTACAATCATTGATTTTCCAACATTCTTACTCCACGTATTGGCAATTGCGGAAGGTAAGAAAACTGATGAGATTCAACTAGATGATAAGAAACTCTTAGCACTATTTGATATAAAAAATAAAGATAAAGCTTGGGTTATTGAATTTAGTGAATTTCTTCTTAGAATAAAACATATTTTCGATAATTACATCGTTAGAAACTCGAATACGGATTCTTCAAGTAGAAATAAGGATGAATGGTTTTTACAGAAGGGGACTTATTATGAATATCAACCTAATGGGAAAGCGAAAGAGCATTACATAGTTGAAGAACGCTTTACTAAGAATACATTTTCAGATTCGGAAATTAACCAAAACATCATTCTCCTCCAATCCATGTTTGCTGTGACCTTTACTGCCAATCGTGATAGTCGTTGGTTATATGAAATCTTGCAATTCCTGTTTAACCATATTGAAGAGTTAAATCAAACAGAATTTGCTAGTCTCTTTAAGGATTTTCTTGAAAAAATGGCAGTAAGATATGCAAAAGAAAGATTGTTCACAGAAGATAAAACTATCAAAAAATACGGGTCAATTCCTGTTTACGCTTTTAACTTTGTGGATTATGTTTTGTGGAAAAATCGTGAAGAATTGAAGAAAGATTACGATATTGAGTTTAAAGATTTTAAATTTGCTTATCGTCGCTCCATAGAGCATTGGTATCCTCAGAATCCAAATGGACATGATGGAGAAAGCCAATTACCTGCTGAATTTTTACACTCCTTTGGTAATCTTTGTATCATTACCGATAGTCAGAACTCCCGGTTTGGCAACTCCTATCCAGAGGCTAAATTAGAGCAATGGGAAAGAGAAGGGATATTCCCCCGTCAGAGTTTAAAATTACAGATGATGGCAAAGATAACTTCTAAAAAAAATAGATGGGATATTGGTGAGATTCAATCTATGGAAAAAGAAGTGGAAAGATATGTACAAAATTTTTGTAATAGCTAATTAAAACAAGCTTCAGTAAGCTTGTTTTTTAAAATACAAATATATGTGATATACTAGTAAGGGAAGGATTTTGTAAAAGACAAACCAGCTCAAAAAGTTTTTGACTATCAGCTAGAACTTGCTGATCAGACAATTCTTCTATCAACAGCACTCTTGTAAGGTGCTATTGCTTTGGCAGGATTATTTTCTGCTTTGAAAGAAAAATAGAAAAGGAAAAATAAAATGGTTTTACCAAATTTTAAAGAAAATCTAGAAAAATATGCGAAATTGTTGGTTGCGAATGGAATTAACGTGCAGCCTGGTCACACTTTGGCTCTTTCTATCGATGTGGAGCAACGCGAGTTGGCTCATTTAATCGTGAAAGAAGCTTATGCTTTGGGGGCACATGAGGTGATCGTTCAGTGGACAGATGATGTCATCAACCGTGAGAAATTTCTCCACGCACCGATGGAACGTTTGAACAATGTACCAGAATACAAGATTGCTGAGATGAACTATCTCTTGGAGAACAAGGCTAGCCGTCTTGGGGTACGTTCTTCTGATCCAGGTGCCTTGAACGGTGTGGACGCTGACAAACTTTCAGCTTCTGCAAAAGCGATGGGACTGGCTATGAAGCCAATGCGTATCGCAACTCAATCTAACAAGGTTAGCTGGACTGTAGCAGCCGCTGCTGGACTTGAGTGGGCTAAGAAAGTCTTTCCAAATGCTGCGAGCGATGAAGAAGCAGTCGATCTCCTTTGGGACCAAATCTTCAAAACTTGCCGTGTCTACGAAGAAGATCCTGTTAAGGCTTGGGAAGAGCATGCAGCTATCCTCAAGAGCAAGGCCGATATGCTTAATAAAGAGCAATTTTCAGCACTTCACTACACAGCGCCAGGGACAGATTTGACACTTGGTTTGCCAAAGAACCACGTTTGGGAATCAGCTGGTGCTATCAATGCACAGGGCGAAGGATTCTTGCCAAATATGCCGACAGAGGAAGTCTTCACAGCACCTGATTTTCGTCGCGCAGATGGTTATGTCACTTCTACAAAACCGCTTAGCTATAACGGAAATATCATCGAGGGTATTAAGGTGACCTTTAAGGATGGACAAATCGTAGACATTACTGCTGAGAAGGGTGATCAGGTTATGAAGGATCTTGTCTTTGAAAATGCGGGTGCGCGTGCCTTGGGTGAATGTGCCTTGGTACCAGATCCAAGCCCAATTTCTCAGTCAGGCATTACCTTCTTTAACACCCTTTTCGATGAGAATGCTTCAAACCACTTGGCTATTGGTGCAGCCTATGCGACCAGCGTTGTTGGTGGAGCGGAGATGAGCGAAGAGGAGCTTGAAGCTGCGGGGCTTAACCGTTCAGATGTGCACGTGGACTTTATGATTGGTTCTAACCAAATGGATATCGATGGTATCCGTGAGGATGGAACACGTGTGCCTCTCTTCCGTAACGGAAATTGGGCAAATTAGGGAGCCAAGATGATAGGAAGTATGTTTGTTGGTCTCCTAGTGGGACTCTTGGCAGGTGCTTTGACCAATCGTGGAGAACGTATGGGATGTTTTGGAAAAATGTTCCTCGGTTGGATTGGTGCCTTTCTGGGGCACTTGCTCTTTGGAACTTGGGGGCCAGTTTTATCAGGAACAGCCATTATCCCAGCGATTTTAGGTGCTATGATTGTCTTAGCGATTTTCTGGAGACGAGGAAGTTAATTTCCTAAATCTAAAACGAAAAGGAGGTTGGTTATTGAGACGGCCTCCTTTTGATATGGTATAATGATTCTATGAGATTAGATAAATTTTTAGTTGCCTGCGCTGTGGGGAGCCGGACTGAGGTCAAAAACTTGCTCAAGGCTGGGCGCGTGACGGTAAATGGTAAAAAAGAAAAATCAGCTAAATTGCAGATTGATGAAGAAAGAGATGAGATTCGCTTTGATGGGCAAGTGCTGGAGTACGAGGAGTTTGTTTACTATATGATGAACAAGCCCCAAGGAGTTATTTCAGCGACTGAGGATCCCAAGCACAGAACCGTGTTGGATTTGCTGGATGATATTGCTCGGACCAAGGAAGTTTTTCCAGTAGGGCGCTTGGATATTGATACGCATGGACTCCTGCTCCTGACCAATGATGGTCAGCTGTCCCATGCTTTGCTTTCACCCAAGCGTCATGTGGATAAGACCTATCTAGCGCAAGTCAAGGGAATCATGACCCAAGAAGATGTTGAGACATTTGCTAAGGGAATTCCTCTCAAGGATTTTACCTGTCAGCCTGCTAAACTGGAGCTTGTTTCCATAGATACAGAAAAGAATCAAAGCAAAATCCGTGTGACTATTGCAGAAGGGAAGTTCCATCAGGTTAAGCGTATGGTGGCTTACTGTGGCAAGGAAGTAGTGGACTTACAGCGTCTGACTATGGGAACTCTGATTTTAGATGAGAACTTGCAAAGAGGGGAATGGCGTCGCTTGACCAAGGAGGAGTTAGAAGTTCTCCTTGCAAGTATTGCTTAGTTTGGTTTATATTCGAAAAAGGTGAGGGAGAATGTCCTCGCCTTTTATGTTTTTCAGTTGCTTACTTTGTGAAAAGAGTTATAATAGACTGTAGAATAAAAGGAGGAATCTATGAACGCGATTCAAGAATCATTTACTGATAAATTATTTGCTAACTATGAAGCAAATGTAAAATACCAAGCGATTGAAAATGCTGCCAGCCATAACGGAATTTTTGCAGCCCTAGAACGTCGCCAAAGCCATGTAGACAATACGCCTGTTTTCTCATTGGATTTGACCAGGGACAAGGTCACTAACCAGAAGGCTTCTGGTCGTTGCTGGATGTTCGCAGCCCTCAACACCTTTCGCCACAAACTCATCTCGCAATACAAATTGGAAAATTTTGAGTTATCACAGGCCCACACATTCTTCTGGGACAAGTATGAGAAATCAAACTGGTTCTTGGAGCAAGTCATTGCGACTGCAGACCAAGATTTGACGAGCCGTAAGGTTAAATTCCTACTTCAGACTCCACAACAAGATGGCGGTCAATGGGATATGGTCGTTTCTCTCTTTGAGAAATACGGTGTCGTGCCTAAGTCAGTTTACCCTGAGTCTGTTTCATCTAGTAGCAGCCGTGAGTTAAATGCCATTCTCAACAAATTGCTTCGTCAAGATGCTCAAATTTTGCGTGACTTGCTTACTTCTGGTGCAGACCAAGCGACTGTTCAAGCTAAGAAAGAAGACCTCTTGCAAGAAATTTTTAACTTCCTTGCTATGTCATTGGGTCTTCCGCCACGTAAATTTGACTTTGCTTATCGCGATAAGGATAACAACTACCAAAGCGAAAAGAGTATTACTCCACAAGAATTTTACAAGAAATATGTTAATCTCCCTCTAGAAGACTATGTTTCTGTTATTAACGCCCCAACTGCTGACAAACCTTATGGCCAATCTTACACAGTTGAGATGTTAGGAAATGTGGTTGGTAGCCGTACAGTTCGCTACATCAACGTGCCGATGGAGCGCTTGAAAGAATTGGCGATTGCTCAAATGCAAACAGGTGAGACTGTTTGGTTTGGTTCTGATGTCGGCCAGCTCAGCAACCGCAAAGCTGGAATCCTTGCGACAGATGTTTATGATTTCGAATCAAGCATGGACATTAAACTCACTCAAGACAAGGCTGGACGTTTGGACTACAGCGAAAGCTTGATGACTCACGCCATGGTCTTGACAGGTGTTGATTTGGACGAAAATGGTAAGTCAACTAAGTGGAAAGTTGAAAACTCATGGGGAGACAAGGTCGGTACAGATGGTTACTTTGTTGCCTCAGACGCTTGGATGGACGAATACACTTACCAAATCGTTGTTCGCAAAGAATTGCTGACAGTAGAAGAACAGGCTGCTTATGATGCAGAACCAATCGTACTCGCACCATGGGATCCAATGGGAGCCTTGGCAGAATAATACTCAATGAAAATCAAAGAGCAAACTAGGAAGCTAGCCGCAGGCTGTACTTGAGTACGGTAAGGCGACGCTGACGTGGTTTGAAGAGATTTTCGAAGAGTATAAAAACATAGAAAAAAGGAATCAGGTTTAGAACCTGGTTCCTTTTAAGTTGTTTGATTACATGATACCGAAGAAACGAGCTGCGATACCTACTGCAAAGAGTGCAAGGATGATTGAGATTGGTGATACTTTTTTCTTAAGCAACCACATGCAAAGGAAAGTAAGGAGAAGTCCCATCAATCCTGGAATCAATGAGTTCAACTGACCTTGAAGGGTTTGTGGTTGAATCTTATCTAAGCTCAATCCACCAAGTGCTTGACCAAGGATACCTTTCAATTCAGCACCTGATACAGGACCTTCTGGGAAGTTGATGTAGGCACCTTCAGCCAATTGTTTACCTGGAAGGTTAACAGTGAAGTTGATAGATACCCAACGTTGTACAAGAACGGCAAGAATGAACATACCAAGGATAGAAGCACCTTTAGTGATGTCTTTCAAGATACCACCAGACATGTCTTTAGTGATTTCAGATCCAGCCTTGTAACCAAACTCTTGTGTGTACCATAGGAAGGCCATACGGATAGCATTCCATCCGAAGAAGAAGAGAAGTGGACCAACAAGGTTACCAGATGCAGCAAGTGATGCACCAAGAGCTCCAAGGATAGGACGAACTGTAAACCAGAATACTGGGTCACCGATACCAGCAAGAGGTCCCATCATACCGATTTTAACCCCTTGGATAGCAGCGTCGTCGATTTCAACACCGTTAGCACGTTCTTCTTCAAGTGCAAGAGTAACCCCCATGATTGGAGCAGCTACGTATGGGTGTGTGTTGAAGAACTCAAGGTGACGCTCAAGAGCAGCAGCTTGGTCTTCTTTAGTAGTGTACAATTTTTTGATAGCTGGGATCAATGAGTAAGCCCAACCCAAGTTTTGCATACGCTCGTAGTTCCAAGAACCTTGAAGGAATTGTGAACGCCACCAAACTTTTTTACGATCTGATTTTGATAATTGAAGTTTTTCAGTCATGATTGTTCCCCTTTCTAGTAGTCTTCTAGGATATCACCGATTGGGTCGTTAGAAGTAGCAGCTCCTCCGCCACCGTTACCACCTTGTTTTGAAAGGTTAAGGTAGATGAAGGCAAGGGCAACACCGACTACACCAAGGGCAATCAAAGTCAATTGAGAAATCGCAGCAAAAGCAAAACCGATTGCGAAGAATGGCCATACTTCACGAGTTGCCATCATGTTGATAACCATAGCGTAACCAACGGCAACGACCATAGCACCACCGACAGCCATACCACCATTCAACCAGTCTGGCATCAATTTAAGAGCATCTTGAACGGCAGAAGCTGGGATAGCGATAAGGAAGGCAGCAGGGATCGCAATACGAAGACCTTGAAGAAGAAGTGCGATAAAGTGAGCACGCTCAACAGCCGCAATATTTCCTTCTTTAGCAGCAGCGTCAGCAGTGTGAACCAAACCGACTGAGATTGTACGAACAATCATTGTCAAGAAAAGTCCAGCTACGGCAAGAGGGATAGCTGTTGCTGTTGCAACGGCGATACCTTCAGTAGTAAAGTTACCACCTTTGATCAAGATGATTGCAGCGGCCACAGATGCAAGAGCAGCGTCAGGAGCTACGGCAGCTCCGATATTTGCCCAACCAAGGGCGATCATTTGAAGTGATCCACCAAGCATAACACCTGCTTCGAGGTTACCAGTTGCAAGTCCGATAAGCGTACATGCGACGATTGGTTGATGGAATTGGAATTGGTCGAGGATACCTTCAAGACCTGCAAGGAAGGCAACAACTACAACCAAGACAGCAGAAATAATTGAAATATCTGACATGGTTTTATTCCTTTTCTATTTAATGATAATAAAGTGAAAAATTTTCTTAGAATTCTTCGATAGTTATTGATGTCTTTTATTGAACGTTGGCTTTGTTAATCAAGTCAAACAAATCTTTTTTGGTGTCGTTTGGTACTTTACGTACGTCAAATTCAACACCTAGGTCACGCATTTTTTCAAATGTAGCAACGTCTTCTTTGTCCATAGACAAAACGTTGTTGACCATTGTTTTACCTGTCGAGTGAGCCATTGATCCTACGTTAAGGGTCTTGATTGGCACGCCACCTTCGATTGCACGAAGGGCATCTTGAGGTGTTTCAAACAAGATAAGGGCATGTGTTTCTCCAAAGCGTGGGTCTTTTGCAACCTCGATCAATTTTTGAATTGGAACAACATTGGCTCTGACATTATTTGGAGCAGCTTGTTTAATCAATTCTTTACGAAGATCGTCGTTTGCTACGTTATCTGAAGCAACGATGATACGGTCTGCTTTTGAATCTGGAGTCCAAGCAGTTGCAACCTGACCGTGAAGTAGACGAGTGTCTAAGCGAGCAAGGTTGATTTTGAGTTTTCCATCTCCGATAACAGTTCCTTCTGGGATAGCAGCTTGGGCAACTGGAGCAGCTGCAGCGCTTGCTACTTCCTCAACTGGGTTTAGCTCTTCTGGAAGAGCTTTGATGCCATCTTTGGCTTCTTTAATGATATTCGCAGCGACTTTTTCTACACCTGCAGCAGCGTCCATAAGGCGCTCTGTGTAGGCTTGAATTAACATCGGTAAGTTAAGTCCTGTGATGATGGCAAACTTACGCTCAGGATTTTCTCCCATCACGCGGCTAGCTTGGTTAAATGGAGATCCACTCCAAAGGTCAGCCAAAACTAGAACCTCATCTTCTGCGTCAAATGCAGCAACAGCGTTATTAAACTTAGCGTATAGATCATCAGGACCTTCATTTGGCATAAAGGTTACAACTTGAACCTTTTCTTGTTCACCAAAGATCATAGAACCTGACTGATGAATACCCGCAGCAAATTCGCCGTGGCTCGCAATAATGATTCCGATACTCATTATTGTCATTCCTCCTTTTTTGTTTTAGTTTTCGTTTAAGAAAACTTTAAGACTAGATAAGTATAAACCGTTTTCATATAAAAAGCAACTATTTGATATAAAATATTCAAGAAAACATTTAAATAGTGTATTTAATGATATTGATATAATAAGGTTTCGAGAAGACATAGTAATTTTTGTTATTAAAATTTAATATAAAAAAGTTGGAAGCGTATTCCAACTTTTAAAATAGGTTTTTATTAGATTAGTGGGTGAAGTCGAGTACCATACGTCCTTGAATTTGACCTTTTTCCATTTCGTCGAAAATGGCTACGGCATCTTCTACTGGACGTTTTTGGACAACTGGGACTACCAAACCTTCTGCACCGAATTGGAAGGCTTCTTCCAAGTCTTTACGAGTTCCAACAAGGGAACCGATAACTTGGATTCCATCTAGAACTGTTTTGACGATGCTGAGTTCCATCATTTCAGAAGGAAGACCAACAGCGACTACGCGACCACCAGCACGAACGGAGTCAACAGCCTGGTTGAAGGCGACTTTAGATACAGCAGTTACGACAGCTGAGTGAGCTCCTCCATTAGTTTTTTCCTTGATGAGTCCAGGTACATCTTCAACTTCTAGTCCGTTAATAACGATATCAGCACCGACTTCTTTTGCAAGGGCAAGTTTGTCGTTATTGATATCAACTGCGATGACATGAGCATTGAAAACTTTTTTAGCGTATTGAACAGCTAGGTTACCAAGTCCACCAGCACCGTAAAGAACAATCCATTGGCCTGGTTCAACTTTTGCTTCTTTAATGGCTTTATAGGTTGTCACACCAGCACATGTAATAGAAGAAGCTTGGGCTGGATCAAGTCCGTCAGGAACTTTAACAGCATAGTCTGCAGTTACGATACATTGTTCAGCCATACCACCGTCTACTGAGTAGCCGGCATTTTTTACTGTACGGCAAAGAGTTTCACGGCCAGTTGTACAGTATTCGCAAGTTCCACATCCTTCAAAGAACCAAGCAACGCTGACGCGGTCGCCGACTTTAAGACTTTTAACATCTGGGGCAATTTCTTTAACGATACCAACACCTTCGTGTCCTAAAACACGTCCTGGTACTTGACCAAAGTCACCATGGGCAACGTGGAGGTCAGTGTGGCAAACACCACAGTATTCAATTTCTACAAGTGCTTCTCCAGTTTCAAGTGGACGGAGTACTTTTTCTTCAACAGCAACACCAGTGCTTTCTGGATTTACAACAACAGCTTTCATAGCTATCCTCCTTGATATTGGTCGAGAACAGGGACAACAGGACTGGATTGATTTTTTCAACAGAGTCGAGTGTGACGAGCTCTCTTGTATTTATATGTGAAGTATATCACAAAAGAAAGCCTTTTCCAAGGTTTTGGAGGCAAAAAATAGAACAATCGATTAACCAGTTGATGAGACTGTGAAAAGAGCACAAAGACCAGCTCGCAAGCTGGTCATACTCTTCGAAAATCAAATTCAAACCACGTCAGATCTATCTGCAACCTCAAAACAGTGTTTTGAGCAACCTACGGCTAGCTTCCTAGTTTGCTCTTTGATTTTCGTTGAGTATCAGTATAGGCTATAAGAATAAGTCTTGCAGGGTTTTGGCAACACCGTCTTGGTCATTGGTCAGAGAAATTTGCTCATCTGCATAGGGGAGTAGCTCAGGATTGGCATTTTTCATTGCATAACCTTTCCCAGCAAAAGCGAGCATTTCGGTATCGTTGTGTTCATCTCCAAAGGCAATCAAATCCTTTTTGTCACGGTTCATTACCTTGAGCAAGTAGTCCAAAGCAAAGGCCTTGTTGACTCCTTTTGGGGTACACTCAAGGATATTGAGCGGACCACCCCAAGTATTGATAGACAGTTGATGCTGGTAGAAGGCGTTCATTTCTTTTGCAAGGGCATACTTGTCACTGGCTCTGGTCTGCAGCAGAATACAGTTAGGATCTTTGGTGACTAATTCAGGCTGGAATTGATCTTCGGGTTGGAAGGCTTCCACACCAAATAGTTTGGGATTGGCAATTTCTTCATTAGGATTTGTAATGTAGAATTTTTTACGATATTCTCCAGCGATAAAATCGGCTTGAATGTCCTCTGAACGTTGAACCATGTCTAGCAGATATTTTTTGTCTACAGTTAGACACTTTTCAAAATCCCAAACTTGGTCTGGTAAATGAGTAAGGGAACCGTTGAAATTAATCATAGGAGTGTCTAAGCCCAGTTCACGGTAAAAATCTTTTGACATACGGTAAGGGCGACCTGTCGTAATAATAACCTGATGGCCTTTTTCAACAACTTTTTTTATGGTTTCTTTTGTAAAGTCAGAAATTTGACTGTCTGAGTTGAGCAGGGTTCCATCCAAATCAACTGCAATAATTTTTTTCGTCATAGGGACCTTTCTAGTGTCTTTTCAGATAAGATGTCTACTATTATAACAGAAAGCAGGCAGAAAAGCAGATTCCAAACAAAAAATGAAATTTCATCAAATTCTTAAATAAATCAAACAAAGATATTGAAAAAGTGAATGATAAATGATATAATTCTATTATTGTTCGTAAAAATTAAAAGGAGATTGATAATGGACAAATTATTTAAACTAAAAGAGAACGGTACAGACGTTCGTACAGAGGTTCTCGCTGGTTTAACAACTTTCTTTGCAATGAGCTATATTCTCTTTGTAAACCCACAAATTCTTTCACAAACAGGGATGCCTGCTCAGGGTGTCTTCTTAGCGACGATTATTGGTGCAGTAGCTGGTACCTTGATGATGGCTTTTTACGCTAACTTACCTTATGCCCAAGCACCAGGAATGGGACTAAATGCCTTCTTTACCTTTACAGTAGTATTTGGACTTGGTTATTCTTGGCAACAAGCCTTAGCTATGGTCTTCATCTGTGGGGTTATCTCATTGATTATTACCTTGACAAATGTTCGTAAAATGATCATTGAATCGATTCCAAATGCCCTTCGATCAGCTATCTCAGCTGGTATCGGTGTCTTCCTTGCCTATGTGGGAATTAAGAATGCTGGACTTTTGAAATTTACGATTGATCCAGGTAACTATACTGTTATAGGAGAAGGGGCTGACAAAGCTAAAGCAACGATTGCAGCAAACTCTTCAGCAGTTCCAGGATTGGTTGACTTTAATAATCCAGCTGTTTTGGTCGCTCTTGCAGGACTTGCTATTACGATCTTCTTTGTCATTAAAGGAATTAAAGGGGGAATTATCCTTTCTATCTTGACAACAACTGTTCTTGCTATCGCAGTTGGTTTGGTAGATTTGTCTAGTATCGATTTTGCTAATAACCATGTTGGTGCAGCCTTTGAAGACTTGAAGATAGTCTTTGGTGCAGCTCTTGGTTCAGAAGGTTTGGGAGCTTTGATTTCAGATACAGCTCGCTTGCCTGAAACTCTGATGGCCATTCTTGCCTTCTCATTGACAGATATTTTTGACACGATTGGTACCTTGATCGGTACAGGTGAAAAAGTTGGTATCGTAGCTACAAATGGTGAAAATCACCAATCAGCTAAGTTGGACAAGGCTCTTTACTCTGACTTGATTGGTACTTCCATTGGTGCTATCGCAGGTACTTCAAACGTAACGACTTATGTTGAGTCTGCTGCTGGTATCGGTGCAGGTGGACGTACTGGTTTGACAGCCTTGGTTGTAGCTATCTGTTTTGCGATCTCAAGCTTCTTTAGCCCACTTCTAGCAATCGTACCAACAGCCGCTACAGCTCCAATCTTGATTATCGTTGGGATTATGATGCTTGGTAGCTTGAAAAATATCCAATGGGACGATATGGCTGAAGCGGTTCCTGCTTTCTTCACATCTATCTTTATGGGGTTCAGCTACTCTATTACTCAAGGGATTGCAGTTGGTTTCTTGACTTATACCTTGACTAAGATTGTCAAAGGTCAAGCTAAAGATGTTCATGTCATGATTTGGATTTTGGATGCCTTGTTTATCCTTAACTACATCAGCATGGCCTTATAATAGGATTACCCAGGGGGATTTTTCCCCTTTTTTAATACAAAGGAGATAGGTGATGAAAGAGAAAAATATGTGGAAAGAATTATTGAATCGTGCAGGTTGGTTGTTAATCTTTTTGCTGGCGACAATTTTATATCAGATTCCTATAGGGGTTACTGCTATTTTAACTTTAAATGCAGTACCACTGTTGCAGTCAGGACTGATAGTTGCTGGTATTTCGATTGTAGTTCTGGCACTATTTATTATTGGAGCTCGTAAAACGCAGTTAGCAAGTTTTAATTTTTCTTTTTTTAGAGCGAAGGATTTGGCACGTTTGGGCTTGAGTTATTTAGTTATTATCGGGTCAAATATACTTGGATCTATCTTGTTACAACTGTCAAATGAGACGACAACAAGTAACCAGTCTCAGATTAACGATATGGTTCAGAATAGTTCTCTGATTTCCAGTTTCTTCTTGTTGGCCTTGCTTGCTCCAATTTGTGAGGAAATCTTGTGCCGTGGGATTGTTCCTAAAAAGATTTTCCGAGGAAAGGAGAACTGGGGATTTGTAGTCGGTACGATTGTGTTTGCTTTATTGCATCAACCAAGTAATTTACCTTCTTTATTGATTTATGGAGGTATGTCGACAGTTCTATCTTGGACGGCTTACAAGACCCAACGTTTGGAAATGTCTATCTTACTTCACATGATTGTGAATGGGGTTGCTTTCTGTTTGTTGGCTCTCGTGGTGATTTTGAGTCGGACATTAGGGATTTCTGTTTAAGATTTTTGGCAATTGCTTACTTATTTCTACTGGGAAAAAGATGAATGCAATCGTATCCATCTTTTTCTTTTTATGGTAAAATAGAGAAATAATATGGTGAAAAGCCTTGAGGGAGTGACCGATATGTCAAGTAAAGCCAATCATGCAAAGACAGCTATTTGCGGAATTATCAATGTAACCCCAGACTCCTTTTCGGACGGTGGTCAATTTTTTGCTCTTGAGCAGGCACTCCAGCAGGCTAGTAAATTGATAGCAGAAGGAGCCAGCATGCTAGATATCGGTGGAGAATCGACTCGGCCGGGAAGTAGCTATGTTGAGATAGAAGAGGAAATCCAGCGTGTTGTTCCAGTAATTAAAGCGATTCGCAAGGAAAGTGATATTCTCATTTCTATCGATACTTGGAAAAGTCAGGTGGCAGAAGCTGCTTTGGCTGCTGGTGCCAATCTGGTCAATGATATCACTGGTCTCATGGGAGATGAGAAAATGGCTCATGTGGTTGCCAAGGCTGGAGCGAAAGTGGTCATCATGTTTAACCCAGTCATGGCTCGACCTCAACATCCTAGCTCGCTTATCTTCCCTCATTTTGGCTTTGATCAAGCTTTTACAGAGGAAGAGTTAGCTGATTTTGAAAAATTGCCAATTGAAGACTTGATGGAAACTTTCTTTGAACGAGCCCTAGCGAGAGCAAATCAAGCTGGGATTGCACAAGAAAATATCCTGTTGGATCCAGGAATCGGCTTTGGTCTGACCAAGAAAGAAAATCTGCTTCTTTTACGGGACTTGGATAAACTACATCAGAAGGGCTATCCAATCTTTCTTGGAGTGTCGCGCAAGCGGTTTGTCATCAATATTCTTGAAGAAAGTGGTTTTGAAGTCAATCCTGAGACAGAACTTGGTTTCCGCAATCGGGACACGGCCTCTGCTCATGTAACCAGTATCGCTGTGAGACAGGGTGTAGAAGTGGTGCGCGTGCATGACGTAGCCAGTCACAGGATGGCAGTTGAAATTGCCTCCGCTATTCGTATGGCTGATGATGCGGAAAATTTAGATTTAAAACAATACCAATAAGATGAAAGAAATTGAAAACAATCAATGGATTGCCAACTACCGGACGGACCGACCACATTTTGGATTGGAACGCATGGTGGAACTGTTAGCTTTGCGTGGCAATCCCCATCTCAAACTCAAGGTCATCCATATCGGAGGAACCAATGGCAAGGGCTCGACCATTGCTTTTTTGAAAAATCTGCTGGAAAAGCTAGGCCTGAGAGTTGGGGTGTTCAGCTCGCCCTATCTCATTCATTATACAGACCAGATTAGCATCAATGGGGCATCTATCCCAGAAGCGAGACTAGAAGACCTCATGGCGGACTACCAGTCTTTGTTGGAGGGAGAAGCAGCTGCCAATTTGCAGGGGACAACCGAGTTTGAGATTATCACAGCCATAGCCTATGACTACTTTGCCTCTGAGCAAGTAGATGTGGCCATTATGGAAGTGGGCATGGGCGGACTTTTGGATAGTACCAATGTCTGCCAGCCGATTTTGACAGGAATTACAACCATTGGATTGGACCATGTAGCCTTACTTGGTGACACCTTGGAGGCCATAGCAGGTCAGAAGGCTGGTATTATCAAACAAGGAATTCCCTTGGTAACAGGTCACATTGCTCCAGAAGCGCTAGCTGTGATTGACTCTATTGCAGTAGCTAAAAATGCACCGAGAATTAGATATGATAGAGATTATCAGGTTCGTCATCAAGAAAGTGTGGTGACAGGCGAAGTCTTTGACTACACTAGCTCTCTCAGACAAGGTCGCTTCCAGACTGGCCTGCTTGGTTTGCACCAGATAGAGAATACTGGGATGGCCATAGCTTTACTTGATACTTTTTGTCAGGAGGATGGTCGAGAACTAGCAAGTAATGACTTGATTGCTCAAGCCTTGGAAGAAACAAGTTGGCCAGGGCGTTTGGAAATCGTGTCGAGAGACCCCTTGATAATCTTGGATGGAGCCCACAATCCCCATGCTATCAAGGCTTTATTGGCAACCTTGCAAGAGCGCTTTGCGGATTACCATAAGGAAATTCTCTTTACTTGTATCAAAACCAAGGCCTTGGATGATATGTTGGACTTGCTGGGGGCAATGCCAGATACCGAGCTTACTCTGACACATTTTGATGATAGTCGGGCGACTGATGAAAATGTGCTAAAAGAGACAGCTAAGTCTAGAAATCTCAGCTACCAAGAATGGCAGGATTTTCTAGAGCAGAAATTGACAGATAAAAAAGAAGAGAAACAAACAGTTAGGATTGTCACAGGTTCCTTGTATTTCTTGAGCCAAGTGAGAGCCTATCTGATGGAGAGGAAAAACGAGAATGGATACACAAAAGATTGAAGCAGCTGTAAAAATGATTATCGAGGCTGTAGGAGAAGACGTTAATCGCGAGGGCTTGCAGGAAACGCCTGCTCGTGTGGCTCGTATGTACCAAGAGATTTTTTCAGGTCTTGGTCAAACAGCGGAGGAACATTTGTCAAAATCTTTTGAGATTATTGACGATAATATGGTGGTAGAAAAGGATATCTTTTTCCATACCATGTGTGAACACCACTTCTTGCCATTTTATGGTAGAGCGCATATTGCCTATATTCCAGATGGCCGTGTAGCAGGTTTGTCTAAGCTAGCCCGTACGGTTGAAGTTTATTCTAAAAAGCCGCAAATTCAAGAACGATTGAATATCGAAGTAGCCGATGCCTTGATGGACTATCTAGGTGCTAAAGGAGCCTTTGTTGTCATTGAGGCGGAGCATATGTGTATGAGTATGCGTGGTGTCAGAAAACCAGGCACAGCAACCTTGACGACAGTAGCTAGAGGTCTATTTGAAACAGATAAGGACCTTCGAGACCAGGCTTATCGTTTAATGGGACTATAATACTCTTCGAAAATCTCTTCAAACCACGTCAGCTTCCATCTGCAACCTCAAAACAGTGTTTTGAGCAGCCTGTGGCTAGCTTCCTAGTTTGCACTTTGATTTTCATTGAGTATAAAAAGAATCCGCTTTGGGCGGATTTTTCTAGAAAGGAATCATTATGGATCAACTGCAGATTAAGGATTTGGAAATTTTTGCCTATCATGGTCTTTTTCCTAGTGAGAAAGAATTGGGGCAGAAGTTTGTTATTTCCGCAATCCTATCCTATGATATGACCAAGTCAGCGACAGACTTGGATTTATCATCCTCTGTCCATTACGGAGAACTGTGTCAGCAGTGGACGACTTGGTTTCAGGAAACCACTGAGGACTTGATTGAAACGGTAGCCTATAAATTGGTAGAACGTACTTTTGAGACCTATCCTCTTGTTCAAGAAATAAAGTTGGAACTGAAAAAACCTTGGGCACCGGTTCATTTGCCGCTAGACACTTGCTCAGTGACCATTCATCGTCGCAAGCAACGGGCCTTTATCGCCCTGGGAAGCAATATGGGGGATAAGCAAGCAAACTTGAAACAAGCCATTGATAAACTGCGAAATCGAGGTATCCATATTCTCAAAGAGTCCAGTGTCTTAGCGACGGAGCCTTGGGGTGGAGTGGAGCAGGATAGCTTTGCTAATCAAGTGGTTGAGGTGGAAACCTGGTTGCCCGCACAAGTCTTGTTAGAAACCTTGTTAGCCATTGAGTCAGAGATGGGACGGATTAGAGAAGTGCATTGGGGACCTCGTTTGATTGATTTGGACTTGCTCTTTGTGGAGGATCAGGTCATTTATACAGATGACCTGATCTTGCCTCATCCTTACATAGCGGAGCGCCTTTTTGTCCTTGAGTCCTTACAGGAAATTGCACCTCATTTTATCCATCCGACATTAAAGCAACCTATTCGTAACTTGTATAATGCTTTGAAACAATAGAAAAAACTCTAGTTTTCAGTCACTTGCAACTGAAGGCTAGAGTTTTTATACTCTTCGAAAATCTCTTCAAACCACGTCAGTGTCGCCTTACCGTAGGTATGGTTACTGACTTCGTCAGTTTCATCTGCAACCTCAAAACGGTGTTTTGAGCTGACTTCGTCAGTTCTATCCACAACCTCAAAACAGTGTTTTGAGCAGCCTGCGGCTAGTTTCCTAGTTTGCTCTTTGATTTTCATTGAGTATTAAAATAGGTCATTTTCTTCTGGGAGGAGGATAGTTTCTCTACCGTCCATGTCTAAAATCAGTACTCTTGGGGGATAAAGAGGGTCAAAAGGATGGTTAAAGTCAAAATCTATAGCTGTAGGGAGGTGTCGACTTGAAAAGTGGAAGGTAATTTTTCCTTGATTATTGAGCAATTGAAACTCAAGTTCTTCTTCCAATTCAAAGACATTTTTTAAGAAATGGTCGATGATATACCAAAAAGAGTCAATGACATCATCAGGCAAGCTGGTAACAATGCCAAAACTAGCTGACCGCATGTGGGTATTGGTAAAAGCCATATTTCTTCCCCCTTTCTTTTCCCTTATCATACAGCAAATAGGATTAAAAATCAAGAAAAGGTGATTTTTTCTTCATAAACATAGCTTCCTATGAAATTTTTTCAAATAATCTTCAAAAAACGCTTGAAAGTGTTTACAAATAGTGATAAAATGGAATAAGTAGAATCATGAAAACGAAATTTTCATACCGTCTCTTTTTTTGGAGTCTCGTGAGGTATGATATAGAAAGGAAATGGAATGAATACAGACGATACAGTAACGATTTATGATGTCGCCCGTGAAGCAGGAGTTTCAATGGCGACAGTTAGCCGTGTAGTCAATGGTAATAAGAATGTAAAAGAGAATACTCGAAAAAAAGTGCTTGAGGTGATTGACCGTTTAGATTACCGTCCAAATGCAGTGGCGCGTGGTCTTGCAAGTAAAAAGACAACCACTGTCGGTGTCGTGATCCCAAATATTACCAATGGTTATTTCTCAACGCTTGCTAAAGGGATTGATGATATCGCTGAAATGTACAAGTATAATATCGTCCTGGCCAATAGTGATGAGGATGATGACAAGGAAGTTTCAGTTGTCAATACATTGTTTTCTAAGCAAGTAGACGGTATCATCTTTATGGGTTACCACTTGACTGAAAAAATTCGTTCAGAGTTTTCTCGTTCTCGAACACCAGTTGTTCTTGCGGGAACAGTAGATGTGGAACACCAACTTCCAAGTGTTAATATTGACTACAAACAAGCTACGATTGACGCAGTGACCTACCTTGCTAAAGAGAACGAGCGCATTGCTTTCGTAAGCGGTCCACTAGTGGATGATATCAATGGTAAGGTTCGTTTGGTTGGCTACAAGGAAGCCTTGAAAAAAGCAGGGATTTCTTATAGCGAAGGATTGGTATTTGAGTCTAAATACACTTATGAAGACGGCTATGCCTTGGCAGAACGCTTGATTTCATCGAATGCAACTGCAGCAGTTGTAACAGGTGACGAGCTGGCTGCAGGTGTCTTGAATGGTTTGGCGGACCACGGTGTGTCAGTACCAGAAGAGTTTGAAATCATTACTAGTGATGATTCGCAAGTCTCACGCTTTACCCGTCCAAACTTGACCACTATTGCCCAACCTCTTTATGACCTTGGCGCCATTAGTATGCGTATGTTGACGAAGATTATGCACAAGGAAGAGTTGGAAGAACGTGAAGTTCTCTTACCTCATGGTTTGACAGAACGTCGTTCGACACGAAAACGTAAATAGAAAAAATCAGGGAATCGTGAAGATTTCCTGATTTTGCTTTCTGGAGAAGAGACTTAGCCTTCCATATAGTCTTTCAAAGCCTGTCCTATTAGTCCGACATTGAGGGCGATGAGGAGTTTCAAGCGGGCTTTTTGGGCGTTAAGTTCTTTGACAAAGAAAACACCAGATTTTTGCAACTGCACGCCTCCACCTTGGTAGGCATAAACAGGCTCGGCAATACCGTTAAAGCATCGTGAAACCAGAGCGACTGGGATTCCTTTTTGCAGAAGGCTTTCTAATTTTTGAGCCGTTTCTTTGGGAATATTACCAGCTCCGAAGGCCTGGATAATCAAACCGTCCAATTGTTCCAAATCCAGCATATCAATCAGCTCATCTGTCATACCAGCATAAGCCGAGATGATAGGTACCAATCCTTGTATGTGATCAAGGTCAAAGCGGACACGGGGCTCAGCTGTTTTGAAGTAGAGAATTTCCTGTTTCATAATCAGACCAAGGGGGCCATGTGTTGGGGTCTGGAAGGTGCCGACGTTGGTTGTATGTGTTTTGGTAACATACTTGGCGGCATGGATTTCATCGTTCATCACAACCAAAACCCCTTTGTCAGCAGCCTTGTCATCACTAGCCACTCGTAAAGCGCTCAGATAATTATAAACACCGTCACTACCGAGTTCGTTGGAGCTGCGCATGGCACCTGTTAGAACGATAGGCATACGGGGAACTTCCATGGTATCAAGGAAATAGGCTGTTTCCTCTAAAGTATCGGTCCCGTGTGTGATCACCACTCCATCGTAGTTATCTGCTTCCTCTTTGATTTTTTTGTAGAGGGCCAGCATATGCTTTGGTTTGATATGGGGGCTTGGCAGGTTAAAAAAGTCCAAGGCGTGGACTTGGATTCCTTCAAGAGGATTGGACACATGGTTCATGGGATTATCAGAACTCGTCACAACAGCGCCAGAAGCATCGGCTTGCATGGAAATAGTCCCACCCGTATGTAAAACAAGAATTTTCTTAGGCATGATTTACTCACTCTTTCTGAAATGTGGTATAATCATTGTATCACAAAAGGGGAGATTGGGATAGGATGGAAGTCAAAGCTGTTTTTTTTGATATCGATGGAACCTTGGTCAACGATCGCAAGAGTGTTTTGAAATCCACTAAGGACGCGATTAAAATTGTCAAAGAACAAGGGGTGCTTGTTGGCGTAGCGACAGGTCGAGGACCTTTTTTTGTTAAGGAATTGATGGATGATTTGGATCTGGATTTTGCGGTAAGCTACAATGGCCAGTATATCTTTACTAAAGATAAAGTCCTGTTCACGAGCCCTATTTCCAAGTTACATTTACGCCAGCTCATTACTTATGCTAAAAAAGAGGGCAAGGAGATTGCCCTAGGGACCAAGGATGCCATGCTGGGTTCTAAAATCATGTCCTTTGGTCTGGGCTCTTTTTCCCAACGAATCAGTCGCTTCGTTCCCTCAGTTTTAACTCGGACAGTGAGTCATTCCTTTAATCGTATGGTCAGCAAGGTTGTTCCCCAAAAGGAAGAAGACTTGCTTGATCTGATGAATCAACCTATCTACCAAGTCTTGATGCTGATGACGCCAGAAGAATCTGAGAAGGCGGCAGCTGATTTTGAAGACTTGAAATTGACACGTAGCAATCCTTTTGCTGCGGATGTCATCAATCAGGGAAATTCTAAATTGGAAGGTATACGCCGAGTTGGGAAAGAATATGGCTTTGACCTCAACCAAGTCATGGCCTTTGGTGACTCAGATAATGATCTAGAAATGCTGGCTGGTGTCGGTATGTCAGTTGCTATGGGAAATGGTAGTAGCAGTGTCAAGGAAGTCGCCAAACACATCACCACCAGCAATCAGCAAGACGGAATTCACAAGGCCTTGGAACATTTTGGTGTTTTGGCTTCAGAAAAAGTCTTTGTTAGCCGTGACTATCATTTCAATAAGGTCAAGACCTTCCACCACATGATGGATGAACGGACTCAAGAAGAACCTCGAGCTTGGGATATAGAAGGTGCAACCCACAGGGCTGGCTTTAAAATAGAAGAATTGGTTGAGTTTGTTCGAGCTGCCAGTCCTTCGGAAGAGGATTTTGGTCAAGCTTTATCGCAACTTCATCAAGCCCTTGATAAGGCAGCAGATAAAGTAGCCAAGAAGACACCTGCCCAGCAAGATTTGGTAGGGCAAGTGGATGCCTTGATTGACACGCTTTACTTTACCTATGGTAGTTTTGTCTTGATGGGGGTGGACCCAGAACGTATTTTTGATATCGTCCATCAGGCCAATATGGGGAAAATTTTCCCTGACGGCAAGGCCCATTTTGATCCAGTGACCCATAAAATCTTAAAACCAGATGATTGGGAAGAAAAATATGCTCCAGAACCTGCTATTAAAAAGGAACTGCAGCGCCAACTCAAGGCTTATGAACGCCATAAAGAGAGAAATAATACTCAATGAAAATCAAAGAGCAAACTAGGAAACTAGCCGCAGGTTGCTCAAAACACTGTTTTGAGTTGTAGATGAAACTGACGAAGTCAGCTCAAAGCACTGTTTTGAGGTTGCAGATAGAACTGACGAAGTCAGTAACCATACCTACGGCAAGGCGACGTTGACGTGGTTTGAATTAGTATAAATAGTAAACAAAAAGGAGCACTGAGCTCCTTTTTTCGTGATTACAAAGTTTTTTCTTGTTCTCTCACTACCAGCAAATCGACCTTAGCATGGCGGAGAATGTATTCAGATGAAGAACCGACCAAGAGGCGTTCAAAGGCGTTGAGACCGGTTGCGCCAACGAGGATGAGGTCCACTTCCTCAGCATCTGGAATAGTACGTGCTAAGAGAGTCTTTGGATTTCCCATTTCAATGACGATGTGAACATCTGTCACACCAGCATCTTTTGCACGTTTTTCGTACTCTTTCATCAGACTTTCAGCGTCGACTTGGAGTTCTTCGTAAACTTCAGCATCAAAGGTGGATACGCTTTGGAGAGCGCGTGTGTCAATGACATGAGCGATGGTGAGTTTAGCGTCGTTTCGTAGAGCAGAATGAACTCCCTTGACAAAAGCCAAGTCCGCTTCCTTAGAACCATCGATTGCGACCATAATATTTTGGTAACGTTGTGTCATAATGAAACCTCCTGAAATTTTCTTACTATAATTGTAAACCTTTTCACTATAGAAGTAAAGTAAAAACAATATTTTTCAAAAGAATGTTAGCGCTCAAAATCTATATAAATATATGATAAAATAAAGGAAAGGATAGCAGGAAAGAAGTGAAGGGAGGGAGAATGATGAAAAACTCTTTTCAAGAAACAAAAAAATCAAATTTCCTTTATTATGGAATCATCCTAGCTTCGGTCTTGGTAGAAGTGATTATGATCTGGCAATTAGAGAAGCTGATTCCACTTCTCTATCCAGGTTTTATTGGCTTTTTAGTCTTTCACTTACTCTACCATCTACTATTATTTCTAGTTGCAAAAAGAAGTAGTCGCTGGGATTACTTGATGATATGGGGGCTTTTCCTCATGTTCAATCTTCTCTATGACTCCTTTCTAGGCCTGCTTTTTCTAGGTTTATCTTTTGGTATGTGATGTGTCTCTCGCAAAATACCTGCTATCACCGCTGTCTTGACCTCGCTTTTAGTGAGGTTTTTCTTCTATCTGAATCTAGTAAAACATTTCAGCAAACTTGTCGCATTCTCTTTCTAGTGGTATAATGTTACTATCCTGATGAATTGAGGAAACAAGATGAAAGAATATAACAAGTCTAGTAAGTTAGAGCATGTTGCTTATGATATCCGTGGTCCTGTTTTGGAAGAAGCCATGCGGATGCGAGCAAACGGAGAAAAGATTTTACGTCTAAATACCGGAAATCCAGCAGAATTTGGCTTTACAGCGCCAGATGAGGTCATTCATGACTTGATTATGAATGCGCGTGATAGTGAAGGATATTCTGACTCCAAAGGGATTTTCTCAGCCCGTAAGGCCATCATGCAGTATTGCCAGCTGAAGAAATTCCCAAACGTGGATATTGATGATATCTACCTTGGAAATGGTGTCAGTGAGCTGATTGTTATGTCCATGCAGGGGCTTTTGGATAATGGAGACGAGGTCTTGGTGCCTATGCCAGACTATCCTCTTTGGACAGCTGCTGTCAGCCTAGCTGGGGGAAATGCTGTTCACTACATCTGTGATGAAGCTGCAGAATGGTACCCAGATATTGACGATATTAAGTCAAAAATCACCTCCAATACCAAGGCAATCGTCCTTATCAATCCAAACAACCCAACTGGAGCCCTTTATCCTAAGGAACTCTTGCTAGAGATTATTGAGATTGCCCGTCAGAACGATTTGATTATCTTTGCGGATGAAATCTATGACCGCATGGTAATGGATGGGCATGTGCATACGCCTGTGGCGAGCTTGGCACCAGATGTCTTCTGTGTCAGCATGAATGGTCTGTCAAAATCCCACCGTATCGCTGGTTTCCGTGTGGGTTGGATGGTCTTGTCTGGTCCTAAGACACATGTTAAAGGCTATATCGAAGGTCTCAATATGCTGTCCAACATGCGCCTTTGTTCTAACGTTTTGGCCCAACAAGTCGTACAAACTTCCTTGGGTGGTCACCAGTCAGTCGATGAATTGCTTCTTCCTGGTGGACGAATCTACGAGCAAAGAAATTTCATCTATAATGCCATTCAGGACATCCCAGGTTTGTCTGCGGTTAAACCTAAGGCTGGACTTTATATTTTCCCTAAAATCGACCGCAATATGTACCGTATCGATGATGATGAACAGTTTGTCCTTGATTTCTTGAAGCAGGAAAAGGTTCTCTTGGTTCATGGTCGAGGCTTTAACTGGCAGGAACCAGACCACTTCCGTATCGTTTACCTTCCTCGTGTTGATGAACTAGCCCAAATCCAAGAAAAGATGACTCGATTCTTGAAACAGTATCGTAGATAGGGCTTACATCAGAAAAAGCGCTAAAAAGCTGGAAACATTTGCCTAGAGCTATTGACAAAAGTGAAAGAATCAGATAGAATAGTAAAGTATGTTTAGTAACTGATCACTTTATAGCCGGCTAAACGAATACAAAATCTATGAGGAGGTATTCATCGTGAAACGTACTTATCAACCAAGTAAACTTCGTCGTGCGCGCAAACACGGATTCCGTAACCGTATGTCAACTAAAAACGGTCGTCGCGTATTGGCAGCTCGTCGTCGTAAAGGACGCAAAGTTTTGGCTGCATAATCCAAACGAACTATATCAAAAATCAGTAGGAACTCGAGTCTACTGATTTTTATTTTTGTAAAAAAGTACAAAAGGCTTTATATTTTTGCCTAAATGGTGTATAATATTTCACATACTGTAAAAAATGGAGAATAATCATGAAGAAATCAAAAGTTATGCTTTTTGGAGCTATGGTTTTGACAGCGGGTCTAGCTCTAGCAGCGTGTGGATCATCTCAATCAAGCAATGCAGATAAGACTTACTCTTATATCTTTGTCAACAATCCAGATACTTTGGATTACATTACCTCTACTCGAGACTCTACATCTAGTATCACAGCCAACTTGATTGATGGCTTGTTGGAAAACGACCAGTATGGAAATCTCATTCCATCTATGGCTGAGTCATGGACAGTGTCAAAAGATGGTTTGACTTACACTTATAAGATCCGTCAGGGGGCTAAATGGTATACTTCTGAAGGAGAAGAGTATGCGGATGTAACGGCTCATGACTTTGTGACTGGTCTTAAGTATGCGGCTGATAAAAAAGCTGAGAACTTGTACTTGGTGCAAGACTCTATCAAGGGGCTAGCAGACTATGTTGAAGGAAAAACATCAGATTTTGGAACTGTTGGTGTGAAGGCAGTGGATGATTACACGCTCCAATATACCCTCAACCAACCTGAAACTTATTGGAACTCTAAAACAACAGCAAGTATTCTTAGTCCTGTAAATGAAGCCTTCTTGAAGTCTAAGGGAGATGACTTTGGAAGTGTGACACCATCAAGTATCTTGTCAAATGGTCCTTACTTGTTTAAATCTTTCACATCAAAATCTTTGATTGAATTTGATAAAAATCCTAATTACTGGGATAAGGACAATGTTAAAATCGAGAAAGTGAAACTCTCATTCTTTGACGGTTCTGACCAAGACAGCATTGCTAGAGGTTTCTTGGATGGTAACTATACAGACGGCCGTATTTTCCCAACAAGTTCAGTCTTTGCTGAACTCAAGAAGGGAAACGAGGACAAGATTACCTATACACCACAGAACTCAGTTACTTTCTATTATCTTTTCAACGTCAACCGCCAAAGCTACAAGCAGACTATGAAGCAGTCTGATAAGGAAAAGACTGATTCACGCGCAGCTATGCAAAATAAAGATTTCCGTCAGGCTATCAACTTTGCCTTTGACCGTCATGCTTATGCAGCCCAGACAAATGGTGAAGATGGAGCAGACCGTATCTTGCGTAACACGGTTACACCAAGTAACTTTGTCCAAGTGGGTGATAAGAACTTTGGTGACCTTGTCAATGAAAAAATTGTCAACTACGGTAAAGATTGGGCAAATATCAATCTAAACGATGGTAAGCAAGCCTTCTTGAACCCTGACAAGGCCAAAGAGAAATTTGCTAAGGCCAAAGAAAGTTTACAATCTCAAGGAGTAACCTTCCCAATTCATTTGGATATGCCAGTTGACCAGACTGCTAAGTTGGATGTGCAACAGGCTGGATCTTTCAAACAAACAGTGGAAGAAACCCTTGGTAAGGATAATGTAGTCATTGATGTTATCCAACTATCTCCGGATGAAAAAGACCAGGCAACCTACTTTGCAGATACAGCAGAACAAAAAGACTACGATATCGACATCTCCGGATGGGGTGGAGACTACTCAGATCCTAAGACTTACCTAGCTATTCTTGATCCAGAGACAGGTTCTCAGTTGAAAAACATGGGCTTGTCTGAAGGAAAAGACAAGGAAGTCAAGGACAAGATTGGTCTTTCTGACTACAAGAAACTCTTGGATCAGGCTGATGCGGAAATCACAGATACTCAAGCTCGCTATGAAAAATATGCTGAAGCCCAAGCTTGGTTGACAGATAGTGCCCTCTTCCTACCAGTTCAAAGTGGTGGAGCTAACCCAATCTTCCGTAAGACTGTACCGTTTACAGGTCCATTCTCATTCGTTGGTCATAAGGGAAATGCGGACAACTACAAATATGTTGAATTGCAAAAAGAGCCAGTCACTGCTAAACAGTATCAAGAACTCTATGAAAAATGGCTAAAAGAAAAAGCTGAGTCAAATAAAAAAGCTCAGGAAGATTTAGCTAACCATATTCAATAGTATTCCTAGTCATGCTTTTCAGTTAAGCATAGTGGCTGGATTCAGAAAAAGGCCTTACCAGAGCTTCTTGCTTCTGGTAGGGCCTTTTATTTATTCTTTTAAGTGATAAGAGTAGCTAGCGACAACGACGTCTTGGTGCCAACGGAGGGCATATTTGAGTTTGAGGCTCATTTGATTGTGAAGGATATTTTGCCAAGGTTTATTAGGGATAAACTGGGGTACAAGGACAGTGACTGTATAGTTCTTTTTCTGGGCTTCCTCGGAAATACGTTTGACATACTTGACAGTAGGCGTGATGATATCGCGATAGCTGGTCTTGATGTTTTTCAGAGTAATGGTTGGGAAGTAATCGGCAAATTCTTGGAGAATTTCTTGGTCTTTCTCTGCGGTCTCCTTGGTAGAAATATGCATGGCTAGGACTTCGTCACCGATACTTTGAGCGTAGTTAATGGCTCCAACGCTAACTCGGGTGACATTTCCTACGAGGACGAGGACAAGATTGCCATCGTAGGTACGTTTTTCGATTCCTTCATAGATACGCAGTTGTTGGGCCACTTTTTGGTAATGACTGTGAATGGCCAAGAAGAGTAGGGTGAGTACGAGAATGATCGGGAAGAAAGGCCAGATATCACTGAGACGGAAAAAGAGCAAGATTAGCACAATAGCGTAGCAAATGATTGCCCCAATGATATTGGCAAGGGCAGGTTTTAAAAAGTTTGCTCCTTTTTCCTTTTTCCAATGACGAATCATCCCAGTCTGAGAAAGGGCAAAAGGAACAAAGACACCGATAGTATAGAGAGGAATCAAACGTTCGGTATTGCCATTAAAAATGAGAAGAAGAATCATAGCCCCAAAAGCCAAAGTTAAAATTCCATTGGAGTAGCCTAGGCGGTCTCCTTTTTCCATAAAGAGATGAGGCATGTACTTATTTTTAGCCATATTGTAGGCCAGCATAGGGAAGGCCGAAAAGCCAGTATTTGCAGCTACGGCTAAAATCAAGGCTGTGGAGAATTGGAAGATATAATAGCCAAGGTGACCTAAGAAGGAATTACCAAGGATGCCTTGAGCCATCTGTGAAAGAATAGTTTCTCCGTGTTGAGGCATAATCCCCATCCAGTAGTTTAGGAAGGTAATACCAGCAAAAAGAAAACCTAAAATCAGTGACATGATGGTCAAGGTCTGAGCGGCATTCTTTTCTTTTGGAGCCTTGAAGAAGGGAACGGCATTTGAAATAGCTTCAACTCCTGTCAGAGAGGCAGAGCCACTGGTAAAGGCTCTTAGAATGAGAACGATAGACAGACTCGGTACAGCATGCCCGATAGGAGAAGTTGCCTGATAGCTAAGAGACCCTGTCATTAGTTGAAAGATTCCATAGAGCAAGAGAAAGACAGTACTAATGATAAAGAGATAGACAGGAATCATCAGTGAGCTGGCAGATTCTTTTAAGCCTCGTAAGTTCAAGAGCATGAGCAAGCAAACCAGAAAAATAGAGATGTGGAGGTTGTACGGGTGGAGAGCAGGGAGAGCTGCTGTGATAGCGTCTGCTCCAGATGAAACAGATACCGCTACGGTCAGCATGTAGTCAACCAGCAGACTACCTCCAGCGATCAAGCCAAGTTCGGGAGATAGATTTTCTCGAGTAACCATATAGGCTCCTCCCCCTTGAGGGTAGGCGTGGATGATTTGACGGTAGGAAACGGTCAGGCTAGCCAGGAGCAAGAGGACAAAGAGGCCGATAGGAAGGCTCCACCATATCGCAAGAGGAGAGAGACTAGCCAAGACGAGGGCTACTTGCTCAGGCCCATAGGCAATGGAAGATAGAGCGTCGCTTGATAACATGGCTAGCGCCTGCATTTTTCCCAGTAGTCCCCCTTCGCCTTCGGTTAAGGACTTAAGAGGCTGACCGATAAAGGTCTGTTTTAATTTTGTAAACATGGTATTTTCCTTTACTGAAAATTTCAATAAGTGCTATTATACTGCTTTGAAAAAATTGCGTCAAGAGACGACGATGGATTTTAGAATATTTTTTACAGATGAGGAGAGAGGGCAGTTTTTTGGTATAATAGAAGATAGAAAACGAGGTTAGAAGAGATGATTTTTGATACACATACACACTTGAATGTAGAAGAATTTGCGGGTCGTGAGGCAGAAGAAATTGCCTTGGCTGCTGAGATGGGTGTGACACAGATGAATATTGTTGGTTTTGATAAACCGACGATTGAGCGTGCTTTGGAGTTGGTGGATGAGTACGACCAACTCTACGCAACTATTGGTTGGCATCCTACAGAAGCTGGTACTTATACGGAGGAAGTCGAGGCTTACTTGTTGGATAAGTTAAAACATCCCAAGATTGTTGCCTTGGGTGAGATTGGTTTGGACTACCATTGGATGACAGCGCCTAAGGAAGTGCAGGAGAAGGTTTTTCGTCGTCAGATTCAGTTATCTAAGGACTTGGATTTACCTTTTGTGGTCCATACCCGTGATGCGCTGGAAGACACCTATGAGATTATCAAGAGCGAGGGAGTTGGTCCTCGTGGTGGTATCATGCATTCTTTCTCAGGAACTCTTGAATGGGCAGAGAAGTTTGTCGAGCTTGGTATGACTATTTCCTTCTCAGGAGTGGTGACTTTCAAGAAGGCAACCGATATCCAAGAAGCTGCTAGAGAACTTCCTTTGGACAAGATTTTGGTGGAGACGGATGCTCCCTACTTGGCTCCTGTTCCTAAACGGGGTCGTGAAAACAAAACAGCCTATACTCGCTATGTAGTAGATTTTATCGCGAATTTGCGTGGCATGATGACAGAAGAGCTAGCGGAGGTAACAACTGCAAATGCAGAACGAATTTTTGGATTGGACAGCAAGTAATGAAAGAGAAAATTTCCCAAGTCATCGTGGTTGAAGGGCGTGATGATACGGCCAATCTCAAACGTTATTTCGAGGTAGAGACCTATGAGACTCGAGGTTCTGCCATCAATGACCAGGATATAGAGCGGATTCAGCGTCTACACCAACGCCATGGAGTCATTGTCTTTACAGACCCAGATTTTAATGGGGAGCGGATTCGTCGCATGATTATGACGGCCATTCCAACAGTTCAGCACGCCTTCCTCAAGCGAGATGAAGCTGTTCCCAAGTCCAAAACCAAGGGACGGTCTCTGGGAATTGAGCATGCCAGCTATGAAGACTTGAAAACGGCTCTAGCTCAGGTGACAGAACAATTTGAACAGGAGAGCCAGTTTGATATTAGTCGTAGCGACTTGATTCGCCTTGGTTTTCTAGCAGGAGCAGATAGTCGTAAGCGACGAGAATATCTAGGAGAGGCTCTCCGAATTGGCTATTCTAACGGCAAGCAACTCCTTAAACGTCTAGAGTTGTTTGGAGTCTCCTTGGCAGAAGTGGAAGAAGCTATGAAATCTTATGAGAACAGCTAAGCAGCCCCCAAATGTAAGGGGAATGTGTTACAATAGTAGTAACAGATATTAGAAAAGAGAATAAATGAGAATTGCAGATTACAGCGTGACCAAGGCAGTGCTGGAGCGTCACGGTTTTACCTTTAAAAAGTCCTTCGGGCAAAATTTTTTGACGGATACCAATATTCTTCAAAAAATCGTGGATACGGCTGAGATTGATGACCAGGTTAATGTCATCGAAATCGGGCCAGGGATTGGTGCCTTGACGGAGTTTTTGGCTGAGCGTGCAGCAGAAGTTATGGCCTTTGAGATCGACCACCGTTTGGTGCCTATTTTGGCAGATACCTTGCGTGATTTTGACAATGTGACCGTAGTCAACGAGGACATTCTCAAGGTCGATTTGGCGCAACATATCCAGAATTTTAAAAATCCTGACCTGCCAATCAAGGTAGTGGCTAATCTGCCTTACTACATCACAACGCCTATTCTCATGCACTTGATCGAGAGTGGGATTCCTTTTAGTGAGTTTGTGGTCATGATGCAAAAAGAGGTAGCGGATCGAATCTCGGCTCAACCAAATACCAAGGCATATGGCAGTTTGTCAATCGCCGTGCAGTATTACATGACTGCCAAGGTTGCCTTCATCGTGCCGCGTACAGTCTTTGTGCCAGCGCCAAATGTGGACTCAGCCATTTTAAAAATGGTGCGTCGTCCAGAGCCAGCCGTAGCAGTGGAAGACGAGAATTTCTTCTTTAAGGTTTCCAAGGCTAGTTTCACTCATCGTCGTAAGACCTTGTGGAACAATTTGACAGGCTACTTTGGCAAGACCGAAGAAGTTAAGGATAAATTGAGCAAGGCTTTGGACCAGGCAGGTTTGTCACCATCTGTGCGTGGAGAAGCTCTTAGCTTGGCAGAATTTGCTAGTTTAGCAGATGCGCTCAAAGGACAAGGACTCTAAGATGAAGGGACAAATCATTAAAGCCTTGGCAGGATTCTACTATGTGGAGAGTGAGGACCAAGTCTATCAGACACGTGCGCGTGGGAATTTCCGCAAAAAAGGTCATACACCCTACGTTGGGGACTGGGTAGATTTTTCTGCGGAGGAAAATTCCGAAGGTTATATCCTCAAAATTCATGAACGGAAAAACAGTCTGGTCCGTCCGCCTATTGTCAATATTGACCAAGCTGTGGTGATTATGTCCGTCAAGGAACCGGATTTTAATAGCAATTTGCTGGATCGCTTCTTGGTTCTTTTGGAACACAAGGGCATTCATCCTATTGTTTATATTTCTAAAATGGACTTGCTGGAAGATAGAGGGGAACTGGATTTTTACCAACAAACCTATGGTGACATTGGCTATGACTTTGTGACCTGTAAGGAAGAACTTTTGCCCTTGTTAACAGGCAAGGTTACAGTCTTTATGGGGCAGACAGGTGTTGGAAAATCAACTCTTCTCAATAAAATCGCACCAGATCTCAATCTTGAAACAGGAGAAATCTCAGACAGTCTAGGTCGTGGCCGTCATACTACTCGAGCAGTTAGTTTTTATAATCTCAATGGAGGTAAAATCGCAGACACACCAGGTTTTTCATCCTTGGATTATGAAGTATCAACGGCTGAAGACCTCAATCAGGCCTTTCCAGAGATTACCACTGTCAGTCGAGACTGCAAATTCCGCACTTGTACCCACACCCATGAGCCGTCTTGCGCAGTTAAGCCAGCTGTTGAAGAGGGTATCATTGCGTCCTTCCGTTTCGATAACTACCTGCAATTCCTCAGTGAGATTGAAAATCGCAGAGAAACCTATAAAAAAGTCAGCAAAAAAATTCCAAAATAAGGAGAAACCTATGTCTCAATACAAGATTGCTCCGTCAATTCTGGCAGCAGATTATGCCAACTTTGAACGTGAAATCAAACGCCTAGAAGCAACTGGGGCAGAATATGCCCATATCGATATCATGGATGGGCACTTTGTGCCACAAATCAGTTTTGGTGCAGGTGTGGTCGAAGCTCTTCGCCCTCATAGCAAGATGGTCTTTGACTGCCACTTGATGGTGGCGAATCCTGAACACCACTTAGAAGACTTTGCGCGCGCAGGTGCAGATATCATCAGTATCCATGTAGAAGCAACACCTCATATCCATGGCGCCCTCCAAAAAATTCGTTCACTCGGTGTTAAGCCATCTGTTGTTATCAATCCTGGTACGCCTGTTGAGGCGATTAAGCACGTGCTTCACCTAGTTGACCAAGTCTTAGTCATGACAGTTAACCCTGGCTTTGGTGGGCAAGCCTTTCTACCAGAGACCATGGATAAGGTCCATGAGTTGGTTGCTCTTCGTGATGAAAAAGGCTTGAACTTTGAAATCGAAGTGGATGGCGGGATTGATGATCGAACTATTGCTCAGGCTAAAGCAGCTGGTGCGACCGTTTTTGTAGCAGGATCCTATGTCTTTAAGGGAGATGTCAATGAGCGAGTACAAACTCTCAGAAAACAACTGGACTAGGGTTGCCGTTTTTGCAGGCGGAGACCGCGGTCATTATCGGACAGACTTTGATTGCTTTGTCGGTGTGGATCGAGGCTCGCTCTGGGTCTTGGAAGAAAAGCTGCCTCTTGCTCTAGCAGTTGGGGATTTTGATTCTGTTACTGCAGAAGAGCGACAGGTGATTCAAAAACGTGCCCAGCATTTTGTTCAAGCCCGACCAGAAAAAGATGATACAGATCTGGAATTGGCTCTCTTAACCATCTTTGAGCAAAATTCTCAGGCTCAGGTTACTATTTTCGGTGCTTTGGGTGGTCGTATTGATCATATGCTAGCTAACGTCTTTCTACCTAGCAATCCTAAGTTGGCGCCCTATATGCGCCAGATAGAAATTGAGGATGGGCAAAATTTGATTGCCTATTGTCCAGAAGGGACCAGTCAGCTAGAACCCCGTTCAGACTACGACTATCTAGCCTTTATGCCAGTTCGGGATAGCCAGCTGACTATTCTCGGAGCTAAGTATGAGTTGACAGAGGAGAATTTTTTCTTTAAAAAAGTGTACGCTTCTAACGAATATATAGATAGGGAAGTTTCGGTGACTTGCCCAGATGGTTATGTGGTCGTACTGCATAGCAAGGACAGGAGGTAGGATGGAAAGTTTACTTGTTCTATTATTGATTGCCAACCTAGCTGGTATCTTTCTGATTTGGCAAAGGCAGGATAAGCAGGAAAAACATCTAAGTAAGATCTTGGAGGATCAGGCAGATCACTTGTCAGACCAGTTGGATTACCGCTTTGAACAAGCAAGACAAGCCAGCCAGTTAGATCAAAAAGATTTGGAAGTGTCTGTCAGTGACCGTTTGCAAGAAGTGAGAATTGAATTGCACCAAGGTCTGACTCAGGTTCGTCAAGAAATGACAGATAATCTCCTCCAAACCAGAGACAAGACTGACCAACGTCTCCAAGCCTTGCAGGAATCAAATGAGCAACGCTTGGAACAAATGCGCCAAACAGTCGAGGAAAAACTAGAAAAGACCTTACAGACACGCTTGCAGGCTTCCTTTGAGACAGTTTCCAAACAACTGGAGTCTGTCAATCGAGGCCTTGGAGAGATGCAGACAGTTGCGCGTGATGTCGGTGCTCTTAATAAGGTTCTCTCTGGAACCAAAACGCGAGGAATTTTGGGAGAATTGCAACTGGGGCAAATCATCGAAGATATCATGACACCAGCCCAGTACGAGCGAGAATTTGCAACGGTTGAAAACTCTAGCGAACGAGTGGAGTATGCCATCAAGTTGCCTGGACAGGGTGACCAGGAATATGTCTACTTACCGATTGACTCCAAGTTTCCACTGGCAGATTATTACCGCTTAGAAGAAGCCTATGAAGCGGGTGACAAGGACGAGATCGAACGCTGTCGTAAGTCGCTCCTAGCCAGCGTCAAACGCTTTGCCAAGGATATCAAGAGCAAGTACATAGCACCGCCTCGGACTACCAATTTTGGAGTTTTGTTTGTTCCGACAGAAGGTCTCTACTCAGAAATCGTCCGCAATCCTATCTTCTTTGATGATTTGAGACGGGAAGAGCAGATTATTGTCGCAGGGCCAAGTACCTTGTCGGCTCTGCTTAACTCTCTATCAGTTGGCTTCAAAACTCTCAATATCCAAAAGAGTGCTGACCATATTAGCAAGACTCTTGCCAGTGTCAAGATCGAGTTTGCCAAGTTTGGTGGCATTCTGGTCAAGGCACAAAAACATCTCCAACATGCCTCTGGCAATATTGATGAATTATTAAACCGTCGCACTACAGCTATCGAGCGGACGCTCCGTCACATTGAGTTATCAGAAGGTGAGCCTGCGCTTGATCTACTCCATTTCCAAGAAAATGAGGAAGAATATGAAGATTAGTCACATGAAAAAAGATGAGCTGTTTGAAGGTTTTTACCTAATCAAATCAGCTGACCTGAGACAGACACGAGCTGGGAAAAACTACCTGGCCTTTACCTTCCAAGATGATAGTGGCGAGATTGAAGGGAAACTCTGGGATGCCCAACCTCATAACGTTGAGGCCTTTACTGCAGGTAAGGTTGTTCACATGAAAGGGCGCCGAGAAGTTTATAACAATACCCCTCAGGTCAATCAAATCACCTTGCGCTTGCCTCAATCTGGTGAACCCAATGATCCAGCTGATTTCAAGGTCAAGTCGCCAGTTGACGTCAAGGAAATTCGTGATTACATGTCGCAAATGATTTTTAAAATTGAAAATCCTGTTTGGCAACGAATTGTCCGAAATCTCTACACCAAATATGATAAGGAATTCTACTCTTATCCAGCTGCCAAGACTAACCATCATGCCTTTGAAACGGGTTTGGCCTATCATACGGCGACCATGGTGCGCTTGGCAGATGCCATTAGCGAGGTCTATCCTCAGCTCAATAAGAGCCTGCTTTATGCGGGGATTATGTTGCATGACTTGGCTAAGGTCATTGAATTGACGGGACCAGACCAGACCGAGTACACAGTGCGAGGCAATCTTCTTGGACATATCGCTCTCATTGATAGCGAAATTACCAAGACAGTTATGGAACTCGGCATTGATGATACCAAGGAAGAAGTCGTTCTGCTTCGCCACGTTATCCTCAGCCACCACGGCTTACTTGAGTACGGAAGTCCAGTTCGTCCACGTATCATGGAGGCAGAGATTATCCATATGATTGACAATCTGGATGCAAGCATGATGATGATGTCAACAGCTCTGGCTTTGGTGGATAAAGGAGAGATGACCAATAAAATCTTCGCTATGGACAATCGTTCCTTCTATAAACCAGATTTAGATTAATAATTTAAGAAAAACGAGCATTTTTAGGATAAGAATGTTCGTTTTTTTATGTGAATATGGTATAATAGATAAAATATCAAAATTAAATGAAGTGGGAAATAGAAATGAAATTAAGAAGAAGTGATCGGATGGTTGTTATTTCCAACTATTTGATTAATAATCCTTATAAACTAACTAGTCTCAATACTTTTGCTGAAAAGTATGAATCTGCTAAATCATCCATCTCAGAGGATATCGTGATTATCAAACGCGCCTTTGAGGAAATTGAAATCGGTCATATCCAGACAGTAACTGGTGCTGGTGGTGGTGTCATTTTTACACCATCAATCTCAAGCCATGATGCCAAGGAAATGGTTGAGGACTTGCGTGCCAAGCTGTCAGAAAGTGACCGCATCTTGCCAGGTGGCTATATCTACCTGTCTGATTTGCTTAGCACACCAGCTATCTTGAAAAATATTGGTCGCATTATTGCCAAAAGCTTTATGGACCAAAAAATTGATGCTGTTATGACCGTAGCGACTAAGGGTGTTCCACTTGCAAATGCAGTTGCCAATGTCCTCAATGTTCCTTTTGTTATTGTGCGCCGTGACCTGAAAATTACCGAAGGTTCAACTGTCAGCGTCAACTATGTATCCGGTTCAAGTGGTGACCGCATTGAGAAAATGTTCCTTTCAAAACGTAGTCTCAAGGCAGGTAGCCGTGTCTTGATTGTGGATGACTTCTTGAAAGGTGGTGGAACTGTCAATGGGATGATCAGTCTCTTGCGTGAGTTTGATTCAGAATTGGCTGGTGTAGCGGTCTTTGCGGATAATGCTCAAGAAGAACGCGAAAAGCAGTTTGACTACAAGTCACTCTTGAAGGTAACCAATATTGATGTCAAGAATCAAACCATCGATGTTGAGGTTGGTAATATCTTTGACGAAGATAAATAAGAGATAGAACTAAAGGTTGGAACGATTGTCCCAGCCTTTCTTTGCAAATAGAATAGAAGGAAACTTATGAAAACACCATTTATCAATAAAGAAGACTTAGAAGCGATTGTTGCCGAGTTCCCGACTCCCTTTCACTTGTATGATGAGAAGGGAATTCGTGAAAAGGCAAGAGCCGTCAACCAAGCATTTTCGTGGAACAACGGCTTTAAGGAATATTTTGCAGTAAAGGCTACTCCAACTCCAGCTATTTTGAAAATTCTCCAAGAGGAAGGTTGCGGTGTGGACTGCTCTAGTTATGTGGAGCTTTTGATGAGCCATAAACTGGATTTTCCAGGTTCTGAGATCATGTTCTCTTCAAACAACACGCCAGATAAGGAATATGCCTATGCGCGTGAATTGGGTGCAACCATTAACTTGGATGCATTTGAAGATATTGAACATCTAGAGCGTGCAGCAGGGATTCCAGAAATCATCTCTTGTCGTTACAATCCTGGAGGCGTTTTTGAGCTAGGAACAGACATTATGGACAATCCTGGAGAAGCCAAGTTTGGCATGACCAAGGACCAGCTCTTTGAAGCTTTTGCCATCTTGAAGGAAAAAGGAGCCAAGACTTTTGGGATTCACTCCTTTCTAGCATCTAATACCGTCACCCATCTCTATTATCCAGAGTTGGCTCGTCAGCTTTTTGAATTGGCTGTTGAAATCAAGGAAAAGTTGGGCATTTCGCTAGACTTTATCAATCTTTCTGGCGGTATTGGTGTTAACTATCGTCCTGAGCAGGAGCCAAATGATATTGCTTTGATTGGTGAGGGGGTTCGTAAGGTTTATGAAGAGGTCCTTACGCCAGCAGGTCTTGGTCAGATCAATATTTTCACCGAATTGGGTCGCTTTATGCTCGCCCCTCACGGTGCTTTGATCACAAGAGTCACTCATAAGAAGGAAACCTACCGTACCTATCTAGGTGTGGATGCATCAGCAGTCAACCTCATGCGTCCAGCTATGTACGGAGCTTACCATCATATTACTAACGTGACCCATCCAGATGGACCAGCTGAAGTCGTAGATGTGGTTGGTTCACTCTGTGAAAACAATGATAAATTTGCAGTGAATCGCGAACTGCCTCATACAGAAATCGGTGATTTGCTGGTAATTCATGATACAGGTGCTCACGGTTTTTCAATGGGCTACCAGTACAACGCCAAACTTCGTTCTGCGGAAATCCTCTATACCGAAGAAGGTAAAGCCCGTCAAATCCGCCGTGCAGAGCGCCCTGAGGACTATTTTGCAACCTTGTATGGCTTTGATTTTGAAGAATAAAATGATAAGTAATTGAAAATGAAATTGAAAAACAGATTGCTTTCTAAAAAATAGGCAAAAATCTTGTTTTTCTTTCAAGTCGTGATATAATAAAACTATAAAACGTTTTCAAGGAAGGTAACGATATGTCTGAAGAAACAATTGATTATGGACAAGTGACAGGAATGGTGCATTCGACAGAAAGCTTTGGGTCAGTAGATGGGCCTGGTATTCGCTTTATTGTCTTTTTGCAGGGCTGTCACATGCGTTGCCAGTATTGCCACAACCCGGACACTTGGGCTATGGAGTCCAATAAATCACGTGAACGGACGGTAGATGATGTCTTGACTGAAGCCTTGCGTTACCGCGGTTTCTGGGGGAATAAGGGTGGAATTACAGTCAGTGGAGGAGAAGCCCTCTTGCAGATTGATTTCTTGATTGCCCTTTTTACCAAGGCCAAAGAACACGGAATCCACTGTACCTTGGATACCTGTGCCCTTCCTTTCCGTAATAAACCACGTTACCTTGAGAAGTTTGACAAACTCATGGCTGTCACTGACTTGGTCCTCTTGGATATCAAGGAAATCAACGAAGAACAGCACAAGATTGTCACTAGCCAAACCAATAAAAATATCTTGGCCTGTGCCCAATATCTATCAGATATTGGAAAACCTGTCTGGATTCGCCACGTGCTAGTTCCAGGATTGACAGACAGAGACGATGACCTGATTGAACTTGGGAAATTCGTCAAGACCCTCAAAAATGTGGATAAGTTTGAAATTCTACCTTATCACACCATGGGTGAATTCAAATGGCGTGAATTGGGAATTCCATATTCCCTCGAAGGAGTCAAACCACCAACAGCAGACCGCGTGAAAAATGCTAAAAAACTCATGGATACCGAAAGTTATCAAGACTATATGAAACGTGTACATGGATAAAAAAGAAGCCTGATGGAAACATCGGGCTTTTAAGTTTACACAAATATATATAATTAAATAAAACAAAATTTTATACTCTTCGAAAATCTCTTCAAACTACGTCAGCTTCCATCTGCAACCTCAAAACAGTGTTTTGAGCAGCTTGCGGCTAGCTTCCTAGTTTGTTCTTTGATTTTCATTGAGTATTAAATCTTTTGACTCTTGAAATTCTGAAAAAAATCCGAAAATGAATATGTAAGATATAGTTACTTTTAGAAATATTAAATAGAATAGGAGAACATCATGGAACAAAGTATTACCATTAAAAATTTATGTAAGTCGTATGGCCAAGCTCAAATTTTAAAAGATATTTCTTTTGAAGCAAAAGCAGGTAGAGTGACTGCTTTCCTAGGTCCAAATGGAGCTGGAAAAAGTTCAACCTTACGTATTTTATTAGGATTAGACAAAGCAACATCTGGTCTTACCAAAATTGGAGATCAAACTTATAAGGAATTAAAATTTCCTCTAAAGACTGTAGGAGCTTCATTTGACAGTGTAGGTGCTCCTGATGATCGGACTGTTTATCAACATTTGAAAATTGTTGCTGCTAGTAATGGGATATCCAGTCAGCGAATAGATCAAGTCTTGGATATGGTGGATATTAGCCATAAGAAAAAATCTAAAATTGGAAAATTATCATTAGGAGAAGGACAACGCTTGGGGATTGCAACAGCTCTATTAGGAAATCCTCAGTACCTGATATTGGATGAACCGACTAATGGGTTGGATCCAAGAGGAATTCGGTGGTTTAGAGAGTTTATAAAAAAACAAGCTCAAGAAGGGAAAACAGTCTTGCTATCATCTCATATATTATCGGAAGTGGAAGCAGTAACAGATGATGTAGTTATCATAAATAAAGGAAAAGTTCTTATAAAAGGGACTTTACAAGAAGTGATGAAAAATCTTTCTTCACTAGAAGAAGTCTTCTTTAGTTTAACAGAGGGAGGGAAGTGATATGGCACTTATTTACTCTCTTCATTCTGAAATATTGAAATTACTTTATAAGAGAGCTACTCATGTTGTACTATTCTTGATACTGGTATTTCAAACGTTTTTAGCAAATATTGGTGCTTCTCAGATTGTTTCAGTTGGTATCCATGCTACACCAGAGACAAATCCAGAATTAGCAGAATCTATACCTCCTATTGAATTTTTAGGTTTTGATGTCACTTTATTTGGTGTTTTTATTATGATTATCCTAGGCTCAATTTACGGAGCCGAGGAGTATAAATGCTCTGCTATTCGTACAAGCCTCCTCTCTATTACAAATCGAAGTACTTTCCTAGTTTCAAAAACATTAGTTTGGCTTGTATTTTCTTTTTTCATTTCCTTTCTATCAATATTCTTGACGATTAACATGACACATTATGTTTTAGGACAAGATGGCTTATTGCTTTTTTCACTAAATGGAACAGTTTGGTTCTATATATTTTTAGCCAGTATAGCTTGGACTTTGTTGGGACTGCTGGCCTATATTATGGCTTTGACATTTAAAACAGCCATTGTTCCTCTATTATTTTTGCTTCCTCAAGTCTACAATTTAGGAACATTCTTAGCAAACTATATATCGGTTGCAAAATTTCTTCCAGTTGCATTGGGGCAAGGATTGATTGCTACATCTCCTCAAATTTTAGAACATAATAGTTTACAAAATATTTTATTTTTACTTTGTTGGAACTTCTCATTCTTGGCTTTAGCAATTTACCGCTTACTCAAGTCAGATATCGGAGGAGGTGAATAAGTTGAAAGAACAACTTAAAAGTGAGTATCTCAAGTTTATTATGAATCCTTGGCACTGGTTGATTATAGGTGCTCTATTACTGTGTATTCCGGCGATGGTTGTTTTTTTAAATAGTAAGCCAGACCAGTTGACTCTACAGTTTGTTTTGGAACAGCTACTGCAAAGTCTCTATTTAGGACAGGCAGGTTTCGTTAGTCTAGCGGTTCTATTTATAGGTCAAGAATTTACAGGTTCTAGCCTTCGTACCAGTTTTCTTACCTGTCCAAACCGTTTGAAATTTATAATATCTAAACTAGCTATTGTATTATGTATGGAAATTGTATTATTGGTTGCTGTAATATCATTATGCATACTAATCGCGCAAGGATACTACAATATCAATCTTTTGAGTAATATTAAACATGTTCTAACAATTCTATTTCCAGCATGTATTTCTATTCTAACCTTCTCTCTTTTAAGTGGTATTTTTGTATTTATTTCCCAGTCTTTTATCTTAATTTTGGGAATCAGTTTATCCCTTTTATTGGGGTTGGGACAAATGTTACTACAATTCAGTTCTTTTTTTAGAAATTTACCATTACTAGCTAGTATGAATTGTTTTTATACCCATCCCTTGTCGCTTTATTATCCAGTGTGGCAAGGTTTAGGGATACAAATAGTTTGGTTATTAATTGTTTTTCTATTTGCTACACTGATACTAATAGGAAGAAATGTACGCTAAAGACAGGGGATATCCTGTCTTTTTCTCAGTTAGTGCTATAATATATTCAGGAGGGTGAGTTATGGCTTATAAAATTTTGGTTGTAGATGATGATCTTGCTATTCTTCGCCTAATAAAAAAAGTACTAGAATATGAAAAATATGAAGTAGTCATACGAAATAAGATAGAAGAGATTGATCTTTGTGATTTTACAGGATTTGACTTGATTTTATTAGATATTATGATGCCTGTTAGTGGTTTAGAAATCTGTCAGATGATTCGCGAGCAGATAACTGTCCCTATCTGTTTTATAACTGCCAAGGATATGGATGAAGATTTAGTAGCTGGAATCAATGCAGGTGCTGATGATTATATTATGAAGCCCTTTAGTATGCAAGAATTGTTAGCACGTGTTAAAATGCACTTACGTCGTGAAGAACGGATTAAAGGAAATGTTCATCAAATAAAGATTGGGAAGCTTATACTATATACGGATAGTAAGGAACTATTTGTAAATGATGATAAGATTGCTCTGACAAGGAGGGAATTTGACATAGTGAATCTTTTGGCAAGCAACCCAAGTAAAATATATTCTATTGAGGAAATTTATAATTATCTATATCCACAAAGTTCAGAAGCGCTTTTACGTTCGGTTTCAGAGTACATTTATCAAATTCGTCAAAAGCTGAAACCTTATCAATTAAATCCAATTAAAACCTTATACGGTGGAGGATATCAATGGGTAGAATCAAAAGTTTTAGACAATTAATTCGAGAAACCTGTTGGAGAATTATTTGGCAGTTTAGTCTTGGCTTACTAATGGCCTATCTTATTCCCTTAGCTTCTGTATCTATACAAATAAATGAAGATGGGAAACCTTTAAACAATAGTGGTGTTCTATCAATCTTTTTTAATGTGTCATCATGGATATATATTTGTGTTTTATTGATTATTCTAATAAGTTATCACATTGGAAAATTGTTGAAAAAACTGAGTTATGAAATGACTTTGATTTATGAAAATAGTATGTGGTTGAAGAAGGAATGTACAGAAAGTTTAACGGTTAAAGAATTTCGCGAGACAGGAAATCGGATTATTGTGATGCAAGATAGAATTCGACAATTAATAGTTAATGAGAAACAGCAGAAGGAAGATTTAATGTTTCAGGTTTCAGCAGCTTCTCATGATTTAAAAACTCCCTTAACCATTATTAGAGGAAATGTGGAATTTTTGCAGACGATAACTGAAAACGACCAATCTCAAGAATGCTTAGCAGATATAGAAAGAGCTAGTCAACAGTTACTAGATTATTTCAATCAATTGATTCACTATTCTAAAACCTATTATGATGATGAGACAGGTTGGACGGAGTATTCCTCTTCAGATTTTATCAATGAATTAGAGAAAGAAGTCTCTTTTTTGATAAAAAATCAGATGAAGTTTTCTTTTGAACAAAATGTGAAAGGAACTGAAAACTATTATATAAATCCATCTCTTCTGATTCGTGCCATACAAAATATTTTAACAAATGCTTTGGAATACGCCGATAAACAGAATCCTAAAATTAAAATTAGAGTAGAGCAAGAGGGGAAGGAATTGAAAATAGGTATATGGAATAATGGTTCGGAATTTCCAGATGAAGTTTTAACTAATTTTGGAAAGCTCTTTTATCGTATGGATAAAGCTAGATCGTATAAAGAGCAACATTATGGTATTGGACTAAGTTTTGTATGTAGAGTTGCAAAACTACACAAAGGCCGAGTTGAGCTTAGAAATAGAGACGAGGGAGCAGAAGTTTTAATAACTGTGAATTGTATTAAATCATAGTGATTTACTTGTTAATCTATGATTGAATAGTTTTTATATGTGAGCTTTTAAACTATTTAATTTTTTCGACTAGTATAAGATGTAACGGTAGATAATAAAAACGAATGATGATATCTAGTTGATGAAAACTATTTATCATTCATTCGTTTTTTAATTATTGGATAATTTACGTAGCTTTATCTCGAACGTTGTTTTCCAGCGTTGCGATTTTTGTGTTTTTTCTTGCTTGTGATAGCAGTTGGTTGTTCAGGGGTAACGTCTTTTCGTCCATTTGGTGTTGAGAAAGCACGTGCTTTTGGTGGGTTCTTGGCTAGTTCTTCACGGACTTTTTTGCGAAGTTTTGGACGAACGATATAGTTGACGATAAACTGTTGGAGAATCATCATGAAACCACCGACAACCCAGTAAAGTGTGACACTGGCTGGTGAAATGAGGGAGAAGACAACAATCGTGATTGGGCTCACGTAAGCCATTTTCTTGATTTGTTCTCTTTGCGTTTCGTCTTCTACTCCGTGAAGTGAAAGGAGCGATTGAAGATAGTAAAGGACACCTGCGCAGGCAACCAAAATCATACTTGGAGAACCTAGAGGAATGCCTAGGTAGCTTGCTTGAGCAACCCCTTCAGTATGTTGGGCAGCAAAGTAGATAGCTGAGAAGAAAGGCATTTGAAGGAGGATAGGGAAGCATCCTACACCACCAAACATGCTGATGCCGTGCTCTTTTTGAGCAGCAAAGAGAGCTTGTTGGGCTTCGAGTTTTTCTTCTTGAGTCGTTGCTTCTTTGAGACGCGTTTGGTGTGGCTCAAGGACGTGCTTGAGGGCGTTCATCTTTTCAGAGTGAAGCGTTGCCTTCCATGATTGGTAGATACCAAGTGGCAAGATAATCAAGCGCACGATAATGGTTACGATAATGATAGCCATACCAAAGCCTAGACCTTGATCAGTAGCGAAGTACTTGATAGCTTCAGCCATAGGCGCTCCGAAAGTATTCCAAATAAATCCTGTTGGCTCTCCTGTTGCTTTATCGACGCTAACACAGCCAGTCAAGACAAGCAACATAGCCACTCCCATAGTCGAGAGTGCAAAACGTTTAATAGATTTCACTGTTTTTATTCCTTCTTTAAAAATTATACCTTTCTATTCTACTGTTTTTTTACAAAATATACAATAGTTCTAGAGACTTAATTTGCGATTTTAAAGTCAGGGTAGGGAGGAAAGTTACTTAGTTTGACATCTAAGTAGCTGACTTTTGAAAAAGGTGTGGGTCCTTTGCGGATTTCTTGGATAAATTTTGCCATGGTAGCAGATGAGTCTGCTTGGGCTAATATTTCCACTGTGCCATCGTCGTTATTCCATACTCGACCTGTGATGCCACCAATTTCAAGTGCCAAGCTGTAAACACCCCAACGAAAGCCGACTCCCTGTACCCTACCTTGGGCAATCATTCTAACCTTTTGCATACCAAACCCCTTTGATTGTGTTATAATATTTCTATGACTATTATAACCTCAAAAGCTAATTCTGTGGTAAAAAATGCCAAGAAATTACACCAAAAAAAATACCGCAAGTCGGCCTATTTGATTGAAGGTTGGCACTTGTTTGAAGAAGCTGTTCAAGCTGGAGTGACGATTGAGAAAATCTTTGCCCTAGAAAGTTATCGAGACCAATTAGCCTCGTTTCCGCAAACTGTCTGGGTTTCAGAGGATATTTTACTAGATTTGGCGGATTCTCAGACTCCACAAGGAATTGTTGCCGTGGTTCAAAAAGAAGAAGTAGGACAAGTTGATTTGAGTCAGGGCAAGTTCTTGTTTTTGGAAGATGTGCAAGATCCTGGTAATGTGGGAACCATTATTCGGACTGCGGATGCAGCAGGTTTTACTGGAGTGATTGTTTCAGAAAAGTCGGCAGATATCTACAGTCTCAAGACCCTACGTTCTATGCAAGGCAGTCATTTTCATCTGCCTATTTACCGGATGTCTAGTCAAAGGCTTCTTAAGGAAGCCAAAGAGGCAGCTATCCCAGTGCTAGCAACAACCTTATCTAAAGATTCTGTTGATTACAGAGAACTGCCTCCTATAGAAAATTTTGTACTAGTCATGGGAAATGAGGGGCAAGGAATTAGTCCCCTTATGGCTGAAAGTGCAGACCAGTTGGTCCACATTAGTATGAAGGGGCAGGCGGAGAGCCTCAATGTTGCCGTTGCAGCTGGTATTTTAATTTTCCATTTAAGCTAATTTTAACTTTCTTTGTTATAATCAAGGAAAGATGTTCATAGAAAAGGAGAAAAGATGAATCACACTATTATTCACGACCGCGCAGGTCTCAATCAATTTTATGCTAAGGTTTATGCCTTTGTTGGTCTGGGGATCGGGCTATCCGCTTTAGTATCAGGTCTTATGTTGACCGTCTTTCAGTCTCAGTTGGTTTACTTTTTGATGCAGGGACGCCTCTGGTTGACCATTGCTACTTTTGCAGAGCTAGCTCTGGTCTTTGTTGCCAGCAGTATGGCTTCGAAGAATAGTCCAGCGGCTCTTCCAGTATTTTTACTTTACTCAGTATTAAACGGCTTTACCCTCAGTTTTGTGGTGGCCTTCTATACTCCAGGTACAGTTTTATCTGCCTTTGTATCAAGCGCCCTTCTCTTCTTTGTCATGGCGGCAGTCGGTATGTTCACCAAGAAAGATTTGAGTGGCCTTGGTCGGGCTATGATGGCGGCTCTTATCGGTTTGTTGATTGCTATGGTAGTCAATATTTTCTTGGCTAGCGGTTTCTTTGATTATATGATTAGCGTAGCCATGGTCTTGGTCTTCTCTGGTCTGATTGCTTGGGACAACCAAAGAATTCGCTATGCATATGAGCAATCACAAGGTCGTGTAGAGACAGGTTGGGTTGTGTCAATGGCTCTCAGTATCTATCTTGATTTTATCAATCTTTTCCTAAGTATTCTACGTATCTTCGGTCGCAATGACTAAAGGTCCCTAACATCAGTGTTCGAAGGAGCACTGATTTTTTTATATTTGGTCTTTTCTTTTCTTGGAAATAGGTGTATAATGCTTTTAATTAATTTTTTGAGGAGTAGTTTATGAAGAAAAGTTTTATCCATCAACAAGAAGAAATTTCCTTTGTCAAAAACACTTTTACCCAGTATTTGAAAGATAAGTTAGAAGTTGTCGAAGTTCAAGGTCCTATCTTGAGTAGGGTCGGCGACGGGATGCAGGACAACTTATCAGGTGTGGAGAATGCCGTATCGGTCAAGGTTCTCCAAATCCCTGATGCTACTTACGAAGTGGTGCACTCCCTTGCCAAATGGAAACGCCACACTTTGGCTCGTTTTGGTTTCGGTGAAGGTGAAGGTCTTTTCGTCCACATGAAGGCCCTTCGTCCAGACGAAGATTCGCTTGATGCGACCCACTCTGTTTATGTTGACCAGTGGGACTGGGAGAAGGTTATCCCAAATGGACAACGTAACATTGCCTACCTAAAAGAAACAGTTGAGAAGATTTATAAGGCTATTCGCCTGACTGAGCTAGCTGTTGAAGCCCGCTATGATATTGAGTCTGTCTTGCCAAAACAAATCACCTTTATCCACACAGAAGAGTTGGTAGAACGCTACCCAGACTTGACACCAAAAGAGCGTGAAAATGCTATTTGTAAAGAATTTGGAGCAGTCTTCTTGATCGGTATCGGTGGTGAATTACCAGACGGTAAACCGCACGATGGACGTGCACCAGACTACGATGACTGGACAAGTGAGTCTGAAAATGGCTATAAGGGTCTAAATGGTGATATTCTTGTTTGGAATGAGTCTTTAGGTGGAGCCTTTGAGTTGTCTTCTATGGGAATCCGTGTAGATGAAGAAACTCTTCGCCGTCAGGTTGCCATCACAGGTGATGAAGACCGTTTAGAATTGGAATGGCACAAGGCTTTGTTGAACGGCTTATTCCCATTGACAATCGGTGGAGGAATTGGACAATCTCGGATGGCCATGTTCCTACTTCGCAAGAAACACATCGGAGAAGTGCAAACAAGTGTTTGGCCTCAAGAAGTCCGCGATACTTACGAAAATATTTTGTAGAGAATCGAACCGCAAGGTTCGGTTTTCTTTCTCTTTTCGCTCATAATTTGGTATAATAAACGGTATGAAGATCGTATCAGGAATCTATGGGGGACGCCCCCTCAAGACACTAGAAGGCAAGACGACAAGACCTACTTCAGATAAGGTTAGGGGAGCCATTTTTAACATGATTGGTCCCTACTTTGAAGGTGGACGAGTCTTGGACCTTTATGCAGGTAGTGGTGCTTTATCTATCGAGGCAGTATCGCGTGGCATGTCCAGTGCTGTTTTGGTGGAGCGAGACCGTAAGGCTCAGGCTATCGTGGCTGAAAATATTCAGATGACCAAGGAAGTTGGGAAATTTCAACTCCTCAAGATGGATGCAGAAAGGGCATTGGAACAGGTATCTGGGGAATTTGACCTCATTTTCTTAGACCCTCCTTATGCCAAGGAACAAATCGTAGCAGATATTGAAAAAATGGCTGAGAAAGAGCTTTTTTCTGAAGATGTCATGGTCGTGTGTGAGACGGATAAGGCCGTCGAACTTCCAGAAGAAATTGCCTGCCTGGGCATCTGGAAGGAAAAGATTTATGGAATTAGTAAGGTGACAGTCTATGTCAGATAAGATTGGCTTATTCACAGGCTCATTTGATCCTATGACAAATGGGCATCTGGATATCATTGAACGGGCGAGCAAACTCTTTGATAAGCTCTACGTAGGTATTTTTTTTAATCCTCACAAACAAGGATTTCTCCCTATCGAAAATCGTAAACGGGGGTTAGAAGATGCTTTGAAACATTTGGGAAATGTTGAAGTCGTGTTTTCACATGATGAATTGGTGGTTGATGTCGCAAAAAGACTGGGGGCTACTTGTCTAGTGCGTGGTTTGAGGAATGCGTCGGATTTGCAATATGAAGCCAGTTTTGATTACTACAACCATCAGCTGTCTTCTAATATAGAGACCATTTATTTACATAGCCGACCTGAACATCTCTATATCAGTTCATCAGGTGTTAGAGAGCTTTTGAAGTTTGGTCAGGATATTACCTGCTATGTTCCCGAGAGTATTTTGGAGGAAATAAAAAATGAAAAAAAAGATTAGATGGCCCTTATATGTCATTGCGGCCTTGATTGTGACTTTCTTGGCATTTGTAGTGCCCTTGCCCTACTATATAGAAGTTCCAGGTGGTTCGGAAGATATTCGCCAAGTCCTTAAAGTAAATGACACAGAAGATAAGGAAGCTGGTGCCTATCAATTCGTTACGGTTGGTGTCCAACATGCCACTTTAGCCCATATGATTTATGCGTGGTTGACGCCTTTTACAGATATTCGTAGTGCCCAAGAGACTACAGGTGGCTCTTCCGATGTGGAATTTATGCGGATCAATCAATTCTACATGCAAACATCGCAAAATATGGCCAAATATCAAGGGTTAAAAACAGCTGGTAAGGATATTGAACTTAAATATCTCGGGGTTTATGTCTTGAATGTGACGGATAATTCGACCTTTAAAGGGATTCTCAACATCTCTGATACGGTCACAGCAGTCAATGATCAGACCTTCGACAGTTCCAAAGACTTGATTGATTACGTCAATTCTCAAAAATTAGGAGATTCTGTCAAGGTCACCTATGAAGAAGATGGGCAAACCAAGTCTGCAGAAGGAAAAATCATTACGCTAGAAAATGGCAAAAATGGAATTGGAATCGGCTTGATTGACCGTACGGAAGTGACCAGTGATATCCCAATTCGCTTTTCAACAGCTGGTATCGGTGGCCCAAGTGCTGGTCTCATGTTTAGTCTAGCTATCTATACTCAAATAGCTGACCCTGGTCTTCGTAATGGCCGTATTGTTGCCGGTACAGGTACCATTGACCGCGATGGTAATGTAGGGGACATTGGAGGTATTGATAAGAAAGTTGTAGCTTCGGCTAGAGAAGGTGCTGCTATTTTCTTTGCTCCTGATAACCCTGTTAGCGAAGAAGAACAAAAAGCGCATCCAGATGCGAAAAACAATTACCAGACAGCCCTAGAAGCTGCTAAAACAATCAAGACAGATATGAAAATCGTGCCAGTTAAAACCCTACAAGATGCGATTGATTACTTGAAAAACAATCCCTAGTTTTTGAGTGAAGTTTCCAAACTAGCGCACAAACAGAGAAGATGGTATAATAGTCAAATGGTTCAATTATTATTCACTCTAAGCAGTCACATGCTCTTTATTTATGTGAGTTTTTACCTTTTAAAGGATCTTGTTAGATGGGAAAAGGTTTTAAAAGTAACAGCTGAGAATACAAGAAAAGTTCGTTTACTAGTAGCCTTTTTCAGCATTGTAATGGGCTATATCATGAGTTCTTTCTTTATCAGCCTATATCAGTTGTGGCAAGAAGCGCTTAGAGGATTATTATAAAATCAAGAGTAAAGGAAATAAGTATGGAAAAAATTGTGGTTCAAGGTGGCGATAATCGTCTGGTAGGAAGTGTTACGATAGAAGGAGCAAAGAATGCAGTCTTGCCCTTGTTGGCTGCGACTATTCTAGCAAGTGAAGGAAAGACCGTCTTGCAGAATGTTCCTATTTTGTCAGATGTTTTCACTATGAATCAGGTGGTTCGTGGTTTGAATGCCAAGGTGGATTTTAATGAAGAAGCTCATCTTGTTGAGGTGGACGCGACTGGCGATATCACTGAGGAAGCTCCTTACAAGTATGTCAGCAAGATGCGTGCATCTATCGTTGTCTTGGGACCAATTCTTGCTCGTGTAGGTCATGCCAAGGTATCCATGCCAGGTGGTTGTACGATTGGTAGCCGTCCTATTGATCTTCATTTGAAAGGTCTGGAAGCCATGGGAGCTAAGATTAGTCAGACAGCTGGTTACATCGAAGCCAAGGCTGATCGCTTGCATGGCGCTCATATCTACATGGACTTCCCAAGTGTTGGTGCTACGCAGAACTTGATGATGGCAGCGACTCTAGCTGATGGGGTAACAGTGATTGAAAATGCTGCGCGTGAGCCTGAGATTGTTGACCTAGCCATTCTCCTCAATGAAATGGGAGCCAAGGTCAAAGGTGCTGGTACAGAGACCATTACCATTACCGGTGTTGAGAAACTTCATGGTACGACTCACAATGTAGTCCAAGACCGTATCGAAGCAGGAACCTTTATGGTAGCTGCTGCCATGACTGGTGGTGATGTCTTGATAAAAGACGCTGTCTGGGAGCACAACCGTCCCTTGATTGCCAAATTGCTTGAAATGGGAGTGGAAGTGACGGAGGAAACTGAAGGAATTCGAGTTCGTTCTCAACTAGAAAATCTAAAAGCTGTTCATGTGAAAACCTTGCCCCACCCAGGATTTCCAACAGATATGCAGGCTCAATTTACAGCCTTGATGACCGTCGCAAAAGGGGAATCAACTATGGTGGAGACAGTTTTTGAAAATCGTTTCCAACACTTAGAAGAAATGCGTCGCATGGGTTTACATTCTGAGATTATCCGTGATACAGCTCGTATTGTTGGTGGACAGCCTTTGCAGGGGGCAGAAGTTCTTTCAACTGACCTTCGTGCCAGTGCAGCCTTGATTTTGACAGGTTTGGTAGCACAAGGAGAAACTGTAGTTGGTAAATTGGTTCACTTGGATAGAGGTTACTACCGTTTCCATGAGAAGTTGGCGCAGCTAGGCGCTAAGATTCAGCGGATTGAGGCAAGTGATGAAGATGAATAAGAGATCAAGCTACGTAATCAAGCGTTTACTTTTAGTCATTTTGGTACTGTTTTTAGGTGCTCTAGCCTTAGGTATCGGCTTAATGGTAGGTTATGGAATCTTGGGCAAGGGTCAAGATCCATGGGCTATCCTGTCTCCAGCAAAATGGCAGGAATTGATTCATAAATTTACAGGAAATTAGGCTGGAGAACCAGTCTTTTTCTAGAGATAAGGAGAAAAATGGATAAAAAAACAAGACAGACACTGATCGGGCTGCTAGTGTTATTACTCTTATCTGCGGGAAGCTATTATATCAAGCAGATGCAGTCGACAGCTAATAGTCCTAAAACAAAGGTTAGTCAGAAAAAACAAGCGTCTGAAGCTCCTAGTCAAGCATTGGCAGAAAGTGTCTTAACAGATGCAGTCAAAAGCCAAATAAAAGGGAGTCTTGAGTGGAATGGATCAGGTGCTTTTATCGTCAATGGTAATAAAACAAATCTAGATGCCAAGGTTTCAAGTAAGCCCTACGCTGATAATAAAACAAAGACAGTGGGCAAGGAAACAGTGCCAACCGTAGCTAATGCCCTCTTGTCTAAGGCTACTCGCCAGTACAAGAATCGTGAAGAAACTGGGAATGGTTCGACTTCATGGACTCCTCCAGGCTGGCATCAGGTTAAGAATCTAAAGGGTACTTATACCCATGCGGTCGATAGAGGTCACTTGTTAGGCTATGCCTTAATCGGTGGCTTGGATGGTTTTGATGCCTCGACAAGCAATCCTAAAAACATTGCTGTTCAAACAGCCTGGGCAAATCAGGCACAGGCTGAAGATTCGACTGGTCAAAACTACTATGAAAGTATGGTACGTAAAGCCTTGGACCAAAACAAGCGTGTCCGTTACCGTGTAACCCTTTATTACGCTTCAAACGAGGACTTAGTTCCTTCAGCTTCACAGATTGAAGCCAAGTCTTCAGACGGAGAATTGGAATTTAATGTCCTAGTTCCCAATGTTCAAAAAGGGCTTCAACTGGATTACCGAACTGGAGAAGTAACGGTAACTCAGTAAAAGATAACATAAACTCCTATGTCACTTGTAGATGTAGGAGTTCTTCTTTTACTAGTTTCAGCAGGGCTAGAATAGGCACTAAGAAAAAAATAATATGTACTGGACTAGATTTTGTGATATAATAAAGGATAAGATACTATTTTAGGAGAAGAACTATGGAAGACCCAAGTAGTCAGAATTTGTTGCTACAATTTGTTTTGTTGTTTATCTTGACAGTGTTAAATGCTTTTTTCTCAGCCACAGAAATGGCCATGGTTTCACTTAACCGTGCGCGGGTGGAACAAAAGGCAGAAGAAGGAGATAAACGCTATATTCGTCTGCTGAAGGTGCTAGAAAATCCTAACCACTTTTTATCAACCATTCAAGTAGGGATTACCCTGATTACGATCTTATCAGGGGCGAGTTTGGCAGAAACTCTGGGACGAGAAATTGCATCTTGGCTTGGAAATGGCGAAACATCTTATGCCGTTGCAAGTTTTCTATCTTTAGCATTTTTGACTTATATTTCCATCGTTTTTGGGGAATTGTATCCTAAGAGAATCGCTCTTAATCTAAAGGATGCTTTGGCGATTCGTACAGCGCCAGTTATCATTGGGCTGGGGAAACTAGTTAGTCCCTTTGTTTGGCTCTTGTCTGCATCTACCAATCTCTTGAGTCGCTTGACTCCTATGACCTTTGACGATGCTGATGAAAAAATGACCCGTGATGAAATTGAGTACATGTTGACCAATAGTGAAGAAACACTAGATGCTGACGAAATTGAAATGTTACAAGGAATTTTTTCACTGGACGAATTAATGGCCAGAGAAGTCATGGTTCCTCGAACGGATGCCTTTATGGTCGATATTCAGGATAATAGTCAAACCATCATCCAAAGTATTTTAAAACAAAATTATTCTCGTATCCCTGTCTATGATGGAGACAAGGATAACGTGATTGGAATCATTCACACCAAGAGTCTCCTTAAGGCGGGCTTTGTGGACGGTTTTGATAATATTGTTTGGAAGAAAATCTTACAAGATCCACTTTTTGTTCCTGAAACTATTTTTGTGGATGACTTGTTAAAAGAACTGCGCAATACCCAAAGACAAATGGCAATCTTGCTAGATGAATACGGTGGGATGGCTGGTTTGGTGACCCTGGAAGACCTCTTAGAGGAAATCGTTGGGGAAATCGATGACGAAACAGATAAGGCTGAAATCGAAGTTCATAAAATTGGAGAAGATACTTATATTGTTCAAGGTACCATGAATCTCAATGATTTTAATGACTACTTTGATGTTGAACTGGAAAGTGATGACGTTGATACCATCGCTGGTTACTATTTGACAGGAGTGGGGACCATTCCAACGACTGAGAAACTCAGTTATGAATTAGTCAGCCAAAACAAACAGCTTATCCTAACCAATGATAAAGTGAAAAATGGACGTGTTACCAAGGTAAAAGTCCAAATTACCGAAGTCGAAATAGAAGAAGAAACAGAGTAAACTAGAGGCTTTTGTCACCAGGTGTGACAAAGCTTTTTTCAGTTGATTTCAAAAGGGAATTGAGTCCTCGAAAAACTCAGTCCCAACCTAGTCCCAAAAGTTTTTTAAGGTTATACGTATTTATTCGAGGAAAAAGAAAAAAGCCCTTTATATTGGGCTTTCTGTTTAAATGAAACTTGAAAAATCAAGTTATAGAAGGCGGTAGACGGATTTGAACCGACGATCAAGCTTTTGCAGAGCCGTGCCTTACCACTTGGCTATACCGCCTTAACGTTTATTATTATACCTTGAAAATGATTTTCAGTCAATAGCTTTTTCAGATTTTTTGTGTCAATAAGCCTAAATATTCTGAAAATTCGTTTACTTTTCTTGAAATCTATGATATAATTGATGATAACCTATACTTTATTTATAAGAGGAGTAAATAAATGAAAAAAAGTCAAGTGCTTGCTGTAGCGGGAGCTACCTTATTAACGTCAGGAGTTCTAGCTGCGTGTTCAAACACTAGTTCAAATAATGCTAAACTAGCAAAAGATTACCAATATGTTTATCAAACAGATCCAGAAACTTTGGATTATATCGTCAGCAATATCGATTCAACGTCATTCGTCACAACAAATGCAGTAGATGGTTTGTTGGCCAACGATAAATATGGTAATCTGGTTCCTTCTATCGCTGAATCATGGACAGTTTCAAAAGATGGTTTGACTTATACCTATAAAATCCGTAAGGATGCTAAATGGGTAACTGCAGAGGGAGAAGAATACGCTCCTGTAACTGCTAAAGACTTCGTTACTGGTTTGAAACACGCCGTAGATGGAAAATCAAAAGGACTTTCAATCGTTAGCTCTTCTATTAAGGGATTAGAAGCATATATCAAGGGTGAAACAAGTGATTTTTCAACCGTTGGAGTAAAAGCACTTGATGACCAAACACTAGAATATACCTTGAACCAGCCAGAAACTTTCTGGAATGACAAAACAACTAGTGGTGTTTTGATGCCAGTAAATGAAGAATTCTTAACTTCAAAAGGGGAAGGTTTTGGTGCCCCAACCGATGCTAACTCTATTCTTTATAACGGTCCATTTGTCTTGAAGTCTGTAACTCCAAAATCATCTATCGAGATGGCTAAAAATGACGCTTACTGGGACAAAGAAAATGTAAAAATTGAGAACGTTAAGTTCACTTTCTGGGATGGTAAGGACCAAGATGTCATTGCCAAAGGTTTTGCTGATGGTCAATATAGCAAGGCGCGTATCTTCCCTACAAGTTCTACATATGAAAAATATGCAGCTGACTTCAAAGATAACATTTACTTTAACGAACCAGGAGCGGGTGTTGCAACTGTCAGCTTGAACTATGGCCGTACAACCTATAACCACACTGCCAAAACAAGTGATGCTCAAAAGACATCTACTCAGAAAGCATTACTAAACAAGGAATTCCGTCAAGCCTTGAACTTTGCTGTCGATCGTAATTCTTACTCAGCTCAAACAAATGGTACTGATGGAGCTGCAGTAGCCATCCGTAATACATTTGCACCTTATAATCTTCAAGTTGGTAAGAAAACATTTGGTGAATTGGTACAAGATAGCTTGGCTAAGACAAATTCTTCTACTTGGTCAAACGTGTCTCTAGCAGATTCTCAAAATGGCCTTTACAATGAAGAAAAAGCTAAAGAAGTCTTTGCTAAAGCCAAATCAAGCCTACAAGCTGAAGGTGTTGAATTCCCAATCCACTTGGATGCCTTGGTTATCCAAGAATCAACAGCGGTTGTAAACCGTGTTCAATCATTGAAACAATCAATTGAAAAAGTATTGGGTTCAGATAATGTTGTTGTAGACTTGCAACAAATGACTCAAGCAGAGGCTTTACCAATTTCATTTAGCGCTCCAACAGCTAAAGAGCAAGACTGGGATATCCATACCTTGCTAGGATGGAACCCTGACTATCAAGATCCTTCTACTTTCTTGGATCAATTCGTCCTTAAGGGAGGAAGCACTCGCCTTTACCTTGGTATTGACCAAAACACAGATGCATCAGTAGTAAGCAAACTTGGTTTAGCTGACTATGGAAAATTACTTGATGACGCAAACAGCGAAAACCAAGATGTTCAAAAACGTTATGAAAAATACGCGGTGGCACAAGCTTGGTTGACTGATAATGCTTTGACAATTCCAGTAATGGCTTCTCCTAAAGAAACAGCCGTTTCATATGTTTCAAAAGTTCTACCATTTAGCTCTTCATATTCAGTAGCCGGCCTTAAAGGTGAAAATTCAGGATACTTGAAGTACACTGAAGTTGGTGAAAAAGCAATCACCAAAGAAGAGTATGAAAAAGCTCGTGAAAAATGGTTGAAAGAAAAGACTGAGTCAAACGAGAAAGCTCAAAAAGAATTGGCAAGTCATGTGAAGTAAATAATTTTCAATAGAACTTTCTCTCCATGAGGAGAAGGTTCTTTTGGGATTTTTAAAGGAAATGATATGAAAAAATATATTTTTATGCGTGTTTTGCGGTCCTTGGTTTCTATCTTCTTAGTAACAACCTTGACCTACACGATTATCTATACAATGGTTCCTCGAAAATTGATTTTCAAACAGGATACCAACTATAACAAGATTGCGACAACTGCTGATAAACGTGATAACTATGAGAATACTGTTTATGAGCGTATGGGCTATATCGAGTACTACGATACCAAAGAGTTGCAAGAAAAAGCTAGCCAGATGGATGCTTCTGTAACCGTTGAAGCCAATGACACCAACAAGGCTATCTATGAAAAATACATCAAACAAATTGGTCATGGTTGGACCTTAGGAGAATTTACTGAAAGTGGCCAATTCTACGCTACTCGTGAAATCCCGATTTTTGAACGTGTTTTCAAATTCTATGCTAACTTGATTGACATTGACCATACTAATAAAATTCAAGACCCTGAAAACCCAGACTTGAAACGTTACCTTCGTTTCGAAAATGATCCAGCTATCGGATGGTCATTGGTCGGTTCAGGTACCAAACACAAATATCTCTTGTACTTCAACAGTCAGTTCCCATTTGTGCATCAAAACTTTGTGAACATTAATTTGGGTGATTCATATCCAACCTATGCTAATAGCCCTGTTTTACAGGTTATTACTCAAGGACAAGGGCAAACAAAAACATCTCAAGTTCAGTTCCCAACAGGTAAGAAAACTTCTTCTGTAAATATTTACTCAAGAACCTACAAATCGCCTAGTCAAGCTGACTCTCGTGAAGTAGCCAACTACGGGAAAGATGATCCTTATACAGCTACGGAAAGCAATTACCAATATCCTTCTATGATTGCTAGCTCTGCAGTTGTCGGATTGATTGGTTTGGTGATTTCTTATGCGATTGCTGTGCCACTTGGTTCAGCTATGGCTCGCTTCAAGAACACATGGATTGATAGTTTCTCAACAGGGGCTTTGACCTTCTTGATGGCTCTTCCAACAATTGCCTTGGTTTATATCGTTCGTTTAGCTGGTTCTTCAATCGGCTTGCCAGATTCATTCCCTATCTTGGGTGCTGGAGATTGGCGTTCGTATGTTTTACCAGCAGTTATCCTTGGTTTGTTGGGTGCTCCTGGTACCGCTATTTGGATTCGTCGTTATATGATTGACTTGCAATCACAAGACTTTGTACGTTTTGCTCGTGCCAAAGGTTTGTCTGAAAAAGAAATTTCAAACAAACACATCTTTAAAAATGCCATGGTTCCGCTGGTTTCAGGAATTCCTGGTGCTGTTATCGGGGTTATCGGTGGTGCAACCCTTACTGAAACAGTCTTCGCTTTCCCAGGTATGGGTAAAATGTTGATTGACTCTGTAAAAGCATCTAATAACTCTATGGTCGTTGGTCTTGTCTTCATCTTTACATGTATTTCTATCTTCTCACTTCTTTTGGGAGATATTTGGATGACGATTATTGACCCACGTATTAAATTGACTGAGAAAGGAGGCAAATAATGTCTACAATCGATAAAGAAAAATTTCAGTTTGTAAAACGTGACGATTTTGCCTCTGAAGCCATTGATGCGCCAGCTTATTCATACTGGGGTTCAGTGTTTAGACAATTTATGAAGAAAAAATCAACTGTAGTCATGTTGGGAATCTTGGTAGCCATCATTTTGATGAGTTTCATCTACCCAATGTTTTCTAAGTTTGATTTCAATGATGTCAGCAAGGTAAATGACTTTAGTGCTCGTTATATCAAGCCAAATGCTCAGCATTGGTTCGGTACAGACAGTAACGGTAAATCTCTCTTTGACGGTGTCTGGTTCGGAGCTCGTAACTCTATCCTCATTTCTGTGATTGCGACAGTGATTAACTTGGTTATCGGTGTCTTTGTCGGTGGTATTTGGGGGATTTCAAAATCAGTTGACCGCGTGATGATGGAAGTTTATAACGTCATCTCAAACATCCCATCTCTTTTGATTGTCATTGTCTTGACTTACTCAATCGGAGCTGGATTCTGGAATCTGATTTTTGCCATGAGTGTAACAACATGGATTGGGATTGCCTTCATGATTCGTGTGCAAATCTTGCGTTATCGTGACTTGGAATACAACTTGGCGTCACGTACCTTGGGAACACCAACCTTGAAGATTGTTGCTAAAAACATCATGCCACAATTGGTATCTGTTATTGTGACAACCATGACTCAAATGCTTCCAAGCTTTATCTCATACGAAGCCTTCTTGTCTTTCTTCGGTCTTGGATTGCCGATTACAGTGCCAAGTTTGGGTCGTTTGATTTCAGATTATTCACAAAACGTAACAACCAATGCTTACTTGTTCTGGATTCCATTGACAACTCTTGTCTTGGTATCCTTATCCCTTTTCGTAGTTGGTCAAAACTTAGCGGATGCTAGTGATCCACGTACACATAGATAGGAGTAGAAATGACAAAAGAAAAAAATGTAATTTTGACTGCTCGCGATATTGTCGTGGAATTTGACGTTCGTGACAAAGTATTGACAGCCATTCGCGGCGTTTCCCTTGAACTAGTTGAAGGAGAAGTACTAGCCTTGGTAGGCGAGTCAGGATCAGGAAAATCTGTTTTGACAAAGACCTTCACAGGTATGCTCGAAGAAAATGGTCGTATTGCCCAAGGAAGCATTGACTACCGTGGTCAAGATTTGACAGCTCTATCTTCTCACAAGGATTGGGAACAAATTCGTGGTGCTAAGATTGCGACTATCTTCCAAGATCCAATGACTAGTTTGGACCCAATTAAAACAATTGGTAGTCAGATTACAGAAGTTATTGTAAAACACCAAGGAAAAACGCCTAAAGAAGCGAAAGAATTGGCAATTGACTACATGAATAAGGTTGGGATTCCAGAAGCAGATAGACGTTTTGATGAATACCCATTCCAATATTCTGGAGGAATGCGTCAACGTATCGTTATTGCAATTGCCCTTGCCTGTCGACCTGATGTCTTGATCTGTGATGAGCCAACGACTGCCTTGGATGTGACCATCCAAGCACAGATTATTGATTTGCTAAAATCTTTACAAAACGAGTACCATTTCACAACAATCTTTATCACCCACGACCTTGGTGTGGTGGCAAGTATTGCGGATAAGGTAGCGGTTATGTATGCAGGAGAAATCGTTGAGTATGGAACTGTTGAGGAAGTCTTCTATGACCCTCGCCATCCATATACATGGAGTCTCTTGTCTAGCTTGCCTCAGCTTGCTGATGATAAAGGGGATCTTTACTCAATCCCAGGAACACCTCCGTCACTTTATACTGACTTGAAAGGGGATGCCTTTGCCTTGCGTTCAGACTATGCAATGCAGATTGACTTCGAACAAAAAGCTCCTCAATTCTCAGTATCAGAGACGCATTGGGCTAAAACTTGGCTTCTTCATGAGGATGCTCCAAAAGTAGAAAAACCAGCTGTGATTGCAAATCTCCACGATAAAATCCGTGAAAAAATGGGATTTGCCCATCTGGCTGACTAGGAGGAAGGAAATGTCTGAAAAATTAGTAGAAATCAAAGATTTAGAAATTTCCTTCGGTGAAGGAAGTAAGAAGTTTGTCGCGGTTAAAAATGCTAACTTCTTTATCAACAAGGGAGAAACTTTTTCGCTTGTAGGTGAGTCAGGAAGTGGGAAAACAACTATTGGTCGTGCCATCATCGGTCTTAATGATACAAGTAATGGGGATATCATTTTTGATGGTCAAAAGATTAATGGTAAGAAATCGCGTGAACAAGCTGCGGAATTGATTCGTCGAATCCAGATGATTTTCCAAGACCCTGCAGCAAGTTTGAATGAACGTGCTACTGTTGATTATATTATTTCTGAAGGTCTTTACAATCATCATCTGTTCAAGGATGAAGAAGAACGTAAAGAGAAAGTTCAAAATATTATCCGTGAAGTAGGTCTTCTTGCTGAGCACTTGACTCGTTACCCTCATGAATTCTCAGGTGGTCAACGTCAACGTATCGGTATTGCCCGTGCCTTGGTTATGCAACCAGACTTTGTTATTGCGGATGAGCCCATTTCAGCCTTGGACGTTTCTGTTCGTGCTCAAGTCTTAAACTTGCTCAAAAAATTCCAAAAAGAACTTGGCTTGACCTATCTCTTTATCGCCCATGACTTGTCGGTTGTTCGTTTTATTTCAGATCGTATCGCGGTTATTTACAAGGGTGTTATTGTAGAGGTTGCAGAAACAGAAGAATTGTTTAACAATCCAATTCATCCATATACTCAAGCCTTGCTTTCAGCGGTACCGATTCCAGACCCAATCTTGGAACGCAAGAAAGTCTTGAAGGTTTACGACCCAAGTCAACACGACTATGAGACTGATAAGCCATCTATGGTAGAAATCCGTCCAGGTCACTATGTTTGGGCTAACCAAGCCGAATTGGCACGTTATCAAAAAGGACTAAACTAATAATGGTTTTATAATTTCCATGTCAATTTTTATGGAAATTATAAACCCTTTTTTGTTGGACTGATTTGAAAAGCTTTGAAAGCTCCCTGAAAGAATTTTCGAAAAATTTTAAAAAATTCTGAAATATTCTTGACAGCTGATAAAAAAGGTGGTAAGATAGGAAACATCAAAAAAGAAAGCAGAAAAAGAAATGAATAAGAGACAAGCTGTAACGATGAATCAAAACTTTTACTTTAGCTACTTTAGATAGTGTTTGTAGACATGTCACCATGGATGCAAACAGTTCAAGCAATTTGTTTGTATCTATGTGGCTAAGATTTTTGATTGTGGTCCATATAGATGAATATCTAAATGGACTAGCAAAGTTATAACTTGTTAGATTATTTCAAGCATCCGTTTAGATAGTATCTAGGCGGTTTTTTATTTTATCTTTTCTGAGAAGGAGTTTCATTATGAAAGTTGTTCGAAAATTACTAGCCCCCCTCTTGGTAGTGGGAATCCTCTTGACCTCTCTGATTAGTTTGCATCAGTTGAAGGCAGATAAGAAAAAAGATGTTTTTCGTATCGGTATTTCACAATTTATTACCCATCAATCTTTGGACGCTACTAGAGAAGGGTTTGTGGATGAGCTGGCCAAACAAGGCTATGTTGAAGGGGAAAATATTGAGATTGATTTGCAAAATGCACAGGGAGAACAACGAAATCTAAAAACGATTTCCCAGCAACTAGCAGAATCTAGTGATGTCGTTCTAGCTATCGCAACGCCTTCTGCTCAGAGCTTGGCTAATACAACGCAAACGACACCTGTTATCTTTTCAGCGGTAACGGATCCTGTCAGTGCCAAGTTGGTTGAGTCAAGAGAACATCCTGGGGGCAATGTAACTGGGACAAGCGATCAGTCATCAGATGCCATTTCAACCCAAATCAATTTGATAAAGAAAGTGTTGCCAAAAGCTAAAACGATTGGAATCCTCTATACTCAGAGCGAGCCCAATTCGGTTGTCCAAAAGGATGAAGCTAAGCGCCTTCTGGAAGAAAAAGGCTTTACCGTTGTTGAAAAAACAATCTTGGACAGTAACAACGTCAAGGCGGCTGCAGAGAGCTTGATGGCAGAGGTGGATATGGTTTTTGTGCCAACGGATAATATCATTTCATCAACAATGGAAACAGTCAAGCAGGTTTCTATTAAACACAAGGTTCCAGTATTTGGTGGTTCAACAGAAATGATTGCTGTGGGTGGCTTGTATAACTACGGAACCAATTACGAAGAATTGGGAAGACAGACAGCTCGCATGCTGATTCGTGTTTTAAAAGGTGAAAAGCCAGAAAATATAGCAGTTGAGTTGCCTGAAAAACTGGAATTGCATACAAATCAAGAAATGGCAGATGCATTGGGAATTGATATTAGTAAGTTAGAAGGCAAGGAATAAGGAGGATTAAGATGAATTTTGTGTTATCTAGTTTATCAGAAGGTTTGCTGTGGTCGATTATGGCGATTGGGGTCTACTTGACTTTCCGTATTTTAGATATTGCGGATATGACTGCTGAAGGAGCCTTTCCACTGGGGGCAGCTGTCGTTGTATCACAGATACAGGCAGGGACAAATCCTTGGATTGCGACCTTACTTGCTTTGCTGGCAGGTATGGTAGCAGGTCTAGTATCAGGAATGCTCCACACCAAGATGAAAATCCCAGCTCTCTTGACAGGGATTGTGACCTTGACAGGGCTTTATTCGATCAATATTAAAATCATGGGAAGCGTGCCTAATCTTTCCTTGGGAGATTCTTCGACTGTCTTTAAACAGTTGGCTAGCTTGGGATTGACAAATGAAGAAGCTGTTTTCTCACTTAGTTTGGCTTGTCTCTTACTTGTTTGTTTGGTCTTGACTCTTTTGATGAAAACAGAGATTGGCTTGGTCTTGCGTTCGACTGGGGACAATATTCCTATGAGTGAGGCCAATGGGGTCAATGTAGACACCATGAAGATTGTTGGTTACATGATTTCAAACGGCTTGATTGCCCTATGTGGTTCCTTGTTTGCCCAAAATGATGGATTTTCAGATGTGACTTCTGGGACAGGAACTATCGTTGTTGGTTTGAGTGCAGTCATTATTGCGGAAGTCTTGATACACGACTTGACCATTGGAGGCCGCTTGTTATCCATCGGAATTGGTGCTATTGTATACCGTTTGATTATTTTAAATATCTATGAAATTCCAAATCTAGATCAAAACCTGGTTCGTCTCTTTAATGCAATCTTGTTAGCCTTAGTTTTATTTGCGCCAGAATTGCAAAAGAGATTAAAGATTCGTGGTCTAAAATTGAGAAATGAATAGGAGGAGAAAGTTATGGCAAGTTTGTTAACACTTGAAAATATTCACAAAATATTTGAAGCAGGGACGGTCAATGAGAACCATGTCCTCAAAGGATTAGATTTAGAGGTTGAAGAGGGAGATTTTATCTCTGTGATTGGTGGAAATGGAGCAGGGAAATCCACTTTGATGAATATCTTGGCTGGCAATCTATCGGTGGATGAAGGGGACCTTTTATTGACAGGTAAATCCATTAAAAATCTGAGTGTAAGAAAGAGAGCCAAGGATATCGCCCGTGTTTTTCAAGATCCTAAGATGGGAACAGCTTCTCGTTTGACGATTGAGGAGAATATGGCTATTGCCTTGAGACGCGGGCAGAAGAGAGGGCTTGGTTGGGGAGTGAAGGAGAAGGACAGAATCCAGTTCCAAGAGGCCTTGAAGGAGTTGAATATTGGTCTTGAAAACCGCTTAAAAGTAGATACTCAATATCTCTCAGGAGGACAAAGACAGGCCTTGACCCTAGTCATGGCAGCTCTGGTGAAACCCAAACTTTTGCTTTTGGATGAACATACTGCGGCACTTGACCCGAAAACTAGTCAAATGGTGATGGATTTGACGCAAAAAATTGTGGAACACCATCAGTTGACGACTTTGATGATTACCCACGATATGAACCATGCGATTGAGTACGGCAATCGTCTCATTATGCTCTATCAGGGTAAGATAGTGGTGGATGTCAAGGGAGAAGAGAAAAAGCATCTGACAGTTGAAGACCTCATGCATCTCTTCCAGAAAAATAGTGGCCAAAGCCTGGTCAGTGATGAATTGGTTTTGGGATAAAGAAAAACACCACACTTTGTAAGGAAACAAGGTGCGGTTGTATTTTATCTCTTAGACCAAGTTCTCTTCATAAAGAGAAGTAGGATGGGGTAAATCTCTAATCGACCTGCAATCATTGCAAAGGAGAGGAGAATTTTTGAGATAGGACTAAAGATTGAGAAACTAGAAGTGGTTCCTAGAATAGGTCCTATATTATTGAAACAGCTAAAGACAGCACTGGTAACGACCAGAAAATCATTACTATCTAGGCTGACAATAAAGATAAGCGCAAGCAAAATCATAGCATAGATGACAAAGTACTTGAGAATCTTATGCTGGGTATCCTTGTCAATCACCGTTTTATTAACATGGAGGGTCAAGACACGGTGGGGCGATAGGATTGACAAAATTTGGTTTTTGGCAATTTTTGAAAGGATAAGGCCTCGAATAACCTTGAGTCCACCTGCGGTTGAACCAGCAGAACCACCGATTCCCATGAGGAAAAGGAGGATAAATTGGGAGAAGAGGGGCCAGTTGGTAATATCTCCGTAACCAAAACCAGTCGTTGTAATGATATTGGAAACCTGGAAGAAGGCCATTTCAAAGCTCTTGGAAAATCCTGGGTAGAGATAGAGGGTATTAAGGCTAATCAAGCCTGTAGAAACCAGCACGATGACCAAGTAAGCACGAAGTTCTTCGTCACCAAAGAAGGCTTTGACGCGACGGAGCATGAGGTAGTAGTAGAGATTGAAATTTACCCCAAAAACCAAAACTCCGATACTAACTAGATAGGTAATCAGTGAGCTACCATAGTGGGCGATTCCATCGTTATAGACTGTAAAACCTCCTGTACCTGCTGTTCCCATGGCAATGACAAAACTATCAAATAGGGGCATGCCAGCCAGATAATAGATGATGACAAAGAGGGAAAAGAGAGCTAGATAAAGGAGATAGAGAATCTGGGCAGTGTTTTTTAGTTTGGATACTACTTTACCAAAAACAGGGCCAGGAACCTCAGCCTTCATCACCTCTAGGTGGCTATTCTTGGCATTATCCATAATAGCAAGCGCAAAAACAAGCACCCCCATCCCTCCAATCAAGTGGGTAAAACTTCGCCAGAAGAGGAGGGAACGACTGAGAACCGAAACGTCATTCAGAATAGTTGCTCCAGTAGTTGTAAAGCCAGAACTGATTTCAAAAAAGGCATCGATAACGCTGGGAATTTGCTTAGCAAAAACAAAGGGGAGACCGCCAAAGAAGGACCAAAGGATCCAACAGAGGGCAACAATCAAGACTCCCTCCTTGGCATAAATCCGTTGATTTTTGGGCTTTTGTAAAATTCCTGAACCGCCTAGTAATACGAGAATCCCTATTGTTGAAAAGAGGGCCGTAAAGACTTGGCTCGATTCACGGTAATAGATAGCAACAGCTACAGGAACCAAAAGAAGAACAGCTTCAATCAAAAGTAATTTTGAAAGGAGGTAACGAATCATACTTTTATTCATTTCTTACCTCGCGATCAAGTCATAAATCTTGGTGATATTTGGCAACAAAGTTGTTACTAGGAGCTTGTCTCCAACTTCCAACATATCCTCCCCAGTAGGGAAAATAGTCTTGCCCTTTCGAATGATAGCTGCAATAAGAACCCCTTTTTTCAGTTTGAGTTGAGAAAGAGGTTTGGCAGTCATTTTATTAGCTTCCTTGATATGAAATTGCAGGGTTTCGATTTGGCCATTGGCTAGATGGTGCATGGCTTGAAGGTCTGAATACTGGGCATTAACACGACCACGAATAAAGTGCATAATTGTATCTACAGCGATGCTTTTAGGTGTGATGATACTTGAAAAATCAGGCGCATTGATAATCTCGAGGAGACTGGTACGATTGACCTTGGTGATATTTTTTTGTACACCTACCCTGTCAAGGAACATAGAGGTAATCAGATTTTCCTCATCGACTCCTGTTAGAGTCGCAACGGCATCATAGTTTTGAGCACTTTCTTCCAGCAGGATATCTTTTGCGGTACCATCTCCTTGAACGATGTAGAGGTTTGGGAATTTCTCGCTAAAGAAGCTAGCGATTTCAGGATTGATTTCAATAACCTTGGTATCGATACGACTGTCTTTGAGGATACCTAGTAGATAATAGGCAATTCTACCAGCTCCAACAATAAGAAGACTCTTCACGGCACGAGACTTGAAATAATTATGGAAGAGCATCATGTCAACACGGTTACCAGTGACAAAGATTCTATCTTTATCCTGTACAGTCATGTCACCGCTTGGAATGATAATTTGATGATCCCTCTCTATCGCACAGACAATGACATTGCCAAATTTTTTCCGAAAATCAGAAATGGGCATTTGGCAAAGACCGCTGGAGGATTTAACAGTGAATTCCATGAGGCTAACGCGTCCACCAAAGAAACGTTCGACAGAGAGGGCGTTGGGGAAGTCAATGATATTGGCGATAGCGCGGGCAGCCAAGAGCTCAGGATTAACGATAAGAGAAAAACCGAGAATATTCTTTTCTTTGAAATAAGAGTTAGAATACTCAGGATTGCGCACCCGAACGATGGTTTCTTTAGCTCCCATTTTCTTAGCGAGAACGGCTGCAATCATATTCACTTCATCGTATTCGGTCAGGGCGATAAAGATATCACAATCCTGGACACTGGCTTGCTCAAGGATGGTAAAATCGGCCCCGTTACCAAGGATACCCATGATATCAAAGCGATTAACAATATGATTGAGAACAGCTTCGTCTTGCTCAATCAGCAAAACATCATGCTTTTCTGCAACCAAGGAGCGGCAGAGGGCAAAACCAACTTTTCCCCCTCCGACAAGGATAATTTTCATAATAAAACCTACTTCTTCATTATGTAACTATCATACCTTTTTTCAAGAAAAAATGCACCTACTAGCTAATAACAAGAGCTTTTAGTAGGAAATTTGCTATAAGGTAAAACTATACCCCAACCAATTGAAATAGCTATTAGCGACTTTCCTTGAAATGTGGTATGATAAAGGGTACACAAGGAGACAAAATGAATAATAATTTACTGGTATTACAATCAGACTTTGGTCTGGTAGATGGTGCGGTATCGGCTATGATTGGAGTGGCTTTAGAAGAGTCTCCAACCTTAAAAATCCATCACTTAACGCACGATATCACGCCTTATAATATTTTTGAGGGGAGCTATCGTCTCTTTCAGACGGTGGATTACTGGCCTGAGGGAACGACTTTTGTATCAGTTGTCGATCCAGGTGTTGGTTCGAAACGTAAGAGCGTGGTTGCTAAGACTGCAAAAAATCAATACATTGTCACGCCAGATAATGGGACGCTTTCTTTTATCAAGAAACACGTTGGCATTGTAGCTATTCGTGAGATTTCTGAAGTGGCCAATAGACGTCAAAATACAGAGCATTCTTATACCTTCCACGGTCGTGATGTCTATGCCTATACTGGAGCTAAACTGGCCAGTGATCACATTACTTTTGAGGAAGTGGGGCCAGAGCTCAGTGTGGACCAGATTGTAGAGCTTCCAGTCGTAGAGACTATCATTGAAGATTATCTGGTAAAGGGAGCCATTGATATTCTAGATGTGCGTTTTGGTTCGCTTTGGACCTCTATCACGCGAGAAGAATTTTACAAGCTGGAACCAGAATTTGGTGACCGTTTTGAAGTGACTATCTATCATGCAGATATGCTGGTCTATCAAAATCAGGTTGTCTATGGCAAATCATTTGCAGATGTGAGAATTGGGCAACCCATCCTTTACATCAACTCTCTCTATCGTTTAGGTCTGGCTATCAACCAAGGTTCTTTTGCCAAGGCTTATAATGTAGGTGTCGGTTCATCTTGGACCATTGAAATAAAGAAAATAGAAGCATAAAATAGGAGAATATAGATGAAAAATCAATCAATTAAACAAGTTGTTGCTATCGGTGTTGGGGCTGCGCTCTTTGTTGTCATCGGGATGATCAGCATCCCGACACCCGTTCCAAATACAAACATTCAGCTTCAGTATGCATTGCAGAGTCTCTTGTCTATTATTTTTGGGCCAGTAGTTGGTCTATTTGTAGGATTAATTGGACATGCAGTGAAAGATGCTGTTTCAGGAGGTCTTTGGTGGACTTGGATTATCGCTAGCGGTCTCTTTGGTCTAGCTGTAGGACTCTTTAGAAAATACATTCGAGTAACACAGGGTGTTTTTGAGTTGAAGGATATTGTTTTCTTTAACCTCATTCAGATTGTTGCAAATGCTCTTGTTTGGGGTGTTTTGGCACCACTTGGAGATGTTGCGATTTATCATGAAGCGGCAGAAAAAGTATTTGCCCAAGGGATTGTTGCAGGTATTGGTAATGCTGTAACTGTAGCTATCGCAGGTACCCTTCTCTTGATAGCTTATTCACGTACGCAGACTCGTTCAGGAAGTTTGAAAAAGGATTAACATAAAGGAAAAGGCTGGGCAACCAGTCTTTTTCGATGTTTATAGACTAGTCAGGTAACCAGTCTAGGCTAGGAATCTTGTTGGTGCTAAGTTTTTAAGAGAAGAGTCTGCAAGAAGGGGTAGATTTATGATAAAATAGAAGTCTAAGAAGCGAATGAAGAGAGTAAGATGAAAGAAGCTATAATTGAGTGGAAGGATTTCTCTTTCCAGTATGAAACGCAACAAGAACCGACCTTGCAAGGGGTGGACTTGACCATTTACAAGGGAGAGAAAGTCTTAATTGTTGGACCATCTGGGTCAGGTAAGTCTACCTTGGGGCAGTGTTTGAATGGGATTATTCCCAATATTTACAAGGGTCAGATGTCTGGAGAATTTTTGATTAAGGGGCAAGCAGCCTTTGATATGAGCATCTATGACAAATCTCATCTGGTTAGCACGGTTTTGCAGGATACAGATGGGCAGTTTATCGGTTTATCCGTGGCAGAGGATTTGGCTTTTGCTCTGGAAAATGATGTGACAGCTTTAGAAGAGATGAAAAGTCGTGTTCATAAATGGGCTGAAAAGCTGGATCTCCTCTCTTTACTGTCTCAGCGTCCCCAGGATTTGTCTGGTGGGCAAAAGCAGCGGGTTAGTCTAGCTGGTGTCTTGATTGATGAGAGTCCGATTCTCTTGTTTGATGAGCCACTCGCCAATCTAGATCCCAAGTCAGGTCAGGACATTATCGAATTGATTGATCAGATTCATAAGGAAGAGGGAACGACGACCCTTATTATTGAGCACCGTTTGGAGGATGTTCTGCATCGGCCTGTGGATCGGATTGTCTTGATAAACGATGGTTGTATTCTCTTTAATGGGAGTCCTGACCAGCTACTTGCGACTGATTTATTGACACAAAATGGAATTCGAGAACCCCTTTATCTGACTACTCTCCGTCAATTGGGTGTGGATTTAGCCAAGGAAGCACAATTAGCAAATCTGGATAACTTGTCTATCTCAAAAGGCCAGGTTCAGTTACAGATGGAACTGACAAAAGAAATCCCAGAATTGCAGTCACTCTTTAGATTAGAGGACGTGTCTTTTTCTTATGATGATAGACCGATTTTGAAATCCATTCATCTGGATATTAAAAAGGGTGAAAAGATTGCCATTGTAGGGAAAAATGGAGCAGGGAAGTCAACTCTAGCCAAGGCTCTAAGTGCTTTTATTCAGACGGAAGGCCGCTATCTTTGGGAAGGACAGGATATCAAAGGAGATTCTGTTGCAGAGCGGGCGGAAAGAGTAGGCTATGTGCTGCAAAATCCCAATCAAATGATTTCAACCAATATGATTTTTGATGAGGTGGCTCTAGGGCTTCGTTTGCGAGGTGTGGACGAGCAGGAAATTGAAACGAGAGTCTATGAAACCTTGAAAATCTGTGGTCTTTATGAATTCCGTAATTGGCCCATTTCTGCCCTGTCATTTGGTCAGAAAAAACGTGTGACTATTGCATCGATTTTGGTCTTAGGGGCTGAAATTATCCTCTTAGATGAACCGACAGCAGGTCAAGACCAGAAGAACTATACTGAGATTATGGAATTTCTCGAAGAGTTGCATCAAAAAGGGCATACCATTGTCATGATTACTCATGATATGCAACTGATGCTGGATTATTCGGATCGGGCTCTTGTCATGGTGGATGGGGAATTGATTGCCGATACTGATCCAGCTAGTCTTTTGAGCAATCCTGAGCTGTTAGTAAAAGCCAACCTAAAAGAAACTTCAATCTTCAACTTGGCCAAGAAACTAGATGTAGATCCACTTGCTTTAACGGCATTTTACAAAGAAAGGAGAGAAGGATGCAAGCTAAATTAATAGGTTACCAGCATAGAGATACTGTGATTCATCGCTTATCAGGAGCTGGGAAACTTCTCTTTTTCATTCTCGTGTCATTGGCTGCCATGATTAGCTATGATACCAGACTGCTTGTTCTGATTGCCATCTTTTCGGTTTTTCTCCTCTATTTGTCAGAAATCCGTTTTAAAGATGTTTCCTTTGTGGCCGTTTTTGCGACGGTATTTGCCGTCTTAAACGTCTTGATGGTCTATCTCTTTTCTCCCGAGTATGGGGTTGGACTTTACGGAGAGAGAAGTGTGATTTGGCAGGGAATTGGTGCCTACACTCTGACCAGCCAGGAGCTCTTTTATTTGCTAAATCTGGCCATTAAGTATCTTTGCACCATTCCTCTAGCTATTATCTTTTTGATGACAACTCATCCTAGTCAGTTTGCTTCTAGTTTAAATCAAATTGGTGTGCCCTACAAGATTGCCTATTCTGTCAGCCTGACCTTGCGTTATATTCCAGATTTGCAGGAAGAATTCTTTACGATCAAGATGTCTCAGGAAGCGCGTGGTATGGAATTATCCAAGAAAGCTTCTCTTATGCAACGAATCAAAGGTAATCTGCGTATTATTACTCCCTTGATTTTTAGCTCGTTAGAACGCATTGATACCATCGCGACTGCCATGGAGCTTCGCCGTTTTGGGAAAGAGAAAAAGCGGACTTGGTATAGTTACCAGGCCTTGAAAAAAGGAGATTATCTTACCTTGCTCTTGGCAACCTTATTTTTAGTAGCTAGTTTACTACTTATCTTGCAGAATCAGGGACGATTTTACAACCCTTGGAAATAGCTTGAAAAAATTGAAAAAATCAAGTCGTTTCTATTGACAATGATTCTGAAAGTGTTATACTAAGAAAGTAGTTTCGCTGATTTACTTCAAACCTGTTGTGAGGTAAGTTAACGATGCCTTAACCACGCTGTTTGCTGAGCTTGACTCCGGGCAGTGTGGCTATTTTTTTGCAATGGTGAAAGGAAGCAAGTCATGACAAATCACATTGTATTATTTGAACCTCAAATTCCACAAAATACAGGTAATATCGCGCGTACTTGCGCTGCGACCAATTCTCCCCTCCACATCATCAAGCCTATGGGCTTTCCTATCGATGACCGCAAGATGAAGCGGGCTGGATTGGATTATTGGGATAAGCTAGAGATTTATTTTTACGAGAGTTTGGAAGATTTTATGTCTCAGATGAAGGGAAAACTCTATCTGATTTCAAAATTCGCTGAGAAAGTGTATTCTGAGGTGGATTTATCTACTGACGAAGACCACTATTTCCTTTTTGGACGTGAAGACAAGGGCTTGCCAGAGGACTTCATGCGAGAACATCCTGAGAAGGCTCTCCGTATTCCTATGAATGATGAACACGTCCGCAGTCTCAATGTGTCTAATACCGTCTGCATGATTGTCTACGAAGCCCTCCGCCAGCAGAACTTTGCAGGTCTTGAGCTCGTTCATACCTATGAAGTGGATAAATTGAAATAAAAAATGAAAATGAACAAAATGCTTGCGCTTGCAAGCGTTTTTTGTTATGATAAAAGAGTCTTCAGGGCAGGGTGAAATTCCCGACCGGCGGTAAATTTGACTAGCTATTTTAGCTTTCTCGTCGTTGTCTTGTCTCGATATACTTTAAGTATTATCTTCGACTGCGACGCCTAGATAAATCTAAAATATCTTAGCCAAATAAGTCCGCGAGCGTAAGCTGATGTGGTGAGATTCCACAACCGACAGTATAGTCTGGATGGGAGAAGACGAAAGAATAGCTTTGTCTGTTCTGATAGATTTATAGCCGGATTGTAACCGCTTGCTTTAATAGAGTGAGAGAAAAGATTTGGGATATAAAAAATGAGAATAGATAGAGGAATCCTTTCTAACTTCTTCTGATTTTATAGAAAATTGGAGGAACCTGTTATGACAAACACACGTCGACTTTCGACCATTGCAATTCTATCAGCCATCTCATTTGTGCTGATGTACTTTGACTTTCCGCTCTTGCCAGCGGCATCCTTCCTTAAGATCGAATTTAGTATCTTGCCAGTCCTTGTGGGTCTGGTGGTCATGGATTTGCCTGCTGCTCTAGGAATCCTCTTGCTTCGCTCACTCTTGAAATTGCTTCTTAACAGTCAGGGAGTGAATACTTACATTGGTTTGCCGATGAATATCGTAGCTTTGGGAGTTTTTGTCATCGTATTTGCTTTGATTTGGAAAAAGGAAAGGACAACCCTTCGTTTCCTACTAGGCTCTCTAGCTGGAACTATTGGTTTGACCGTAGCTATGTTGGTTCTCAACTATGTTTACGCTGTTCCTTTGTACGCTAAGTTTGCTAACTTTGATATTGGAAAAATTTTGGGACTTTCCAACTACCTAATGACCATGGTATTACCTTTTAACTTGATTGAGGGTATTATCTTTGCCGTTTCATTCTGGTTGTTGTATGTTCTCTTGAAACCAACCTTAAAACATTATGAAAGATAAACAAACATTTTTAATGAAGGGCAGTTTTGCCCTTTTACTTTTCGTTATTCTTGGTTATATGGTCAAATTTTACCCTGAAACGCTGGTCGGTTTTGACAAACCGATACAGACTGCCGTTCGAGGAGACTTACCAGATTATTTGACTATTCTTTTCCGAGCCATCACACGCTTGATTGATATCCCAGTGATTATCACTTGGGTTGTCATTACATCCTTTGTCTTTTATCGTAAGCGGTGGAAGATAGAAAGTTTCTTTATGATGTGCAATCTGGCTCTAGCTGGTCTTTTAATCGTGACCTTTAAAAACATCTACCAGCGCCCACGACCAGCTATCTTACATCTGGTGGAGGAGAAAGGATTTTCCTTCCCAAGTGGGCATTCTCTGGCAGTGACGCTGATGGTAGGTACTCTGATTATCATTCTCAGTCAACGGATTAAAAATCCGGTCTGGAGAAAAATCGTGCAAATCGTCCTTGGCCTCTACCTAATTAGTGTACTGGTATCAAGAATCTATCTGGGAGTTCACTATCCATCAGACGTTCTTGCCAGTCTCTGTGTGGGCTTGGGAGTCCTGTTTATAGAATTTCCCTTCTATGACAAGCTCCGCTTCCAATGGCGATTTAAAGGCAAACAGAAGTGAATATCAAATTCTCTTGAGGAGAAGGAAATGAAAGTCAACATAAAAGCTCTCCATCCGACTCAACTATACTTATCAGAAAAGAAACTAGCAGGCATCCAGACACTTTATCAGTCGGCAGAAATAATCAATGTTGCTCCAATCAGTATTCTTGCGTTCGGAGATTGCTTGTTGATTACAGATGGGCATCACAGGGCCTATCAGGCTTTATTGGCAGGTCAAGATACGATTTCTGCTGAGTTTGATAGAGACGGCGGTGATGAACTATATCATCTCTATGCGCAAGCTTGTGAGGAAAGAAAGATTTACTCTGTTCTGGATTTAAAAAATCATATCTTACCTCAAGATGAGTATGAAGCAAAATGGTATAACTGGTGTGAGGGTTTTAATCAAGCAGCAACTCTCTTATTGAAAAGGAAAGAAGATGAAACAGACCCTACAAATAGATAATGCACTGCGTCTTGTTCCTTTTTATATTGAAATTAGTCTAATCTAACTTGTTTTTTAACTAAAAATCTGATAAACTAAGTAGTAATTGAATAGAAATCCGCAAGACTAGTAACTCAAGGGAAGTATATCAGGGAGGAGAGCCGTGACTGCAAGCTCTCTATATGAAAGCTGGGTGAATTCACTTGCGCATGGATTTAGAAATGAAGGTCTGACTTGTCAGATGAAAACGGATGGTACCGCGTGTCAACGCTCCGAGTGGAGTTTTTGGCATGTGGTTTTCTTTTTATCTACGAGCGACTGATGGAGGAATTATGTCAACTATTGAAGAACAATTAAAAGCGCTTCGTGAAGAAACGCTGGCTAGCTTGAAGCAGATTACTGCTGAAAATGAAAAAGAGATGCAAGAATTGCGTGTTTCTGTCCTTGGTAAAAAGGGTTCGCTTACTGAAATCCTTAAAGGGATGAAGGATGTGTCGGCTGAGATGCGTCCGATTATCGGGAAACACGTCAATGAAGCGCGCGATGTCTTGACAGCAGCCTTTGAAGAAACAGCTAAGCTTTTGGAAGAAAAGAAAGTTGCTACACAATTAGCTAGCGAGAGTATCGATGTGACGCTTCCAGGTCGCCTTGTTGCGACGGGTCACCGTCATGTTCTCACACAAACCAGTGAAGAAATCGAAGATATTTTCATTGGGATGGGGTATCAAGTTGTTGATGGTTTTGAAGTGGAGCAAGACTACTACAACTTTGAGCGTATGAATCTTCCGAAAGACCACCCAGCCCGTGATATGCAGGATACTTTCTACATCACAGAAGAAATCTTGCTTCGTACTCACACGTCTCCTGTTCAGGCGCGTGCTATGGACGCCCATGATTTTTCTAAAGGTCCTTTGAAAATGATCTCACCAGGGCGTGTGTTCCGTCGTGATACAGACGATGCGACCCACAGTCACCAATTCCACCAAATCGAAGGCTTGGTTGTTGGGAAAAATATCTCTATGGCTGACCTTCAAGGAACGCTTCAATTGATTGTCCAAAAAATGTTCGGTGAAGAGCGCCAAATTCGTTTGCGTCCATCTTATTTCCCATTCACAGAGCCATCTGTTGAGGTGGATGTTTCTTGCTTCAAGTGTGGTGGAGAAGGCTGTAACGTATGTAAGAAAACAGGTTGGATCGAGATTATGGGGGCCGGTATGGTTCACCCACGTGTCCTTGAAATGAGTGGTATCGATGCGACTGTTTACTCTGGCTTTGCCTTTGGTCTTGGTCAAGAGCGTGTAGCCATGCTCCGTTACGGAATCAATGATATCCGTGGATTCTACCAAGGAGATGTCCGCTTCTCAGAACAGTTTAAATAAGATTGAAACCTGAAACACAGTCCTATACAGTTCTAGTCATTTTCTCTAGATGAGAATGGCAAGGACTGACTCGAAGAAAAAGAAAGGAATTGAAAAGGTCACACTTGGTGGGATCTTACAATCAGAATTATGCTTGTATCTTATAAATGGTTAAAAGAATTGGTGGACATTGATGTGCCATCACAAGAGTTGGCTGAAAAAATGTCAACCACAGGGATCGAGGTAGAAGGTGTCGAATCACCTGCTGCTGGTCTCTCAAAAATTGTCGTCGGTGAGGTCTTGTCTTGCGAAGATGTGCCAGAAACTCACCTCCATGTTTGTCAGGTTAACGTTGGCGAAGAAGAAGCCCGTCAAATCGTTTGTGGTGCCCCAAATGTGCGTGCTGGTATCAAGGTTATGGTGGCCCTTCCAGGAGCTCGTATCGCTGACAACTACAAAATCAAAAAAGGGAAAATCCGTGGCTTAGAGTCACTTGGGATGATTTGTTCACTTGGTGAATTGGGAATTTCTGACTCAGTTGTACCCAAGGAATTCGCAGATGGCATTCAAATCTTGCCAGAAGATGCTGTTCCTGGGGATGAAGTCTTCTCTTACCTAGACTTGGATGATGAAATCATCGAACTTTCTATTACACCAAACCGTGCGGATGCCCTTTCTATGCGTGGAGTAGCGCACGAAGTGGCAGCTATCTATGACAAGACAGTCAACTTTAAAGAATTTACTCTTTCAGAAACGGACCAAGCTGCAGCGGATGCTCTTTCTGTAGGCATTGAAACAGACAAGGCGCCTTACTATGCAGCTCGTATTTTGGACAATGTGACTATTGCACCAAGTCCACAATGGTTGCAAAACCTTCTTATGAATGAAGGTATCCGTCCTATTAACAACGTGGTGGACGTGACCAACTACATCCTGCTCTACTTTGGTCAACCAATGCATGCCTTTGACTTGGAGACCTTTGAAGGGACTGACATCCGTGTGCGTGAAGCGCGTGCTGGTGAAAAATTGGTGACCTTGGATGGTGAAGAACGTGATTTGGAAACAAATGATTTAGTTATCACTGTCGCAGACAAACCAGTAGCTCTTGCAGGTGTCATGGGCGGTCAAGCAACAGAAATCTCTGAAAACTCTAGTCGCGTTGTCCTTGAAGCTGCTGTCTTCAATGGCAAATCTATCCGTAAAACTAGCGGTCGCTTGAATCTTCGTTCTGAGTCATCTTCTCGCTTTGAGAAAGGCATCAATGTGGTAACAGTCAATGAAGCCCTTGATGCGGCGGCTAGCATGATTGCAGAACTTGCTGGTGCGACGGTTCGTAAGGGCATCGTTTCAGCAGGCCAGCTTGATACTTCTGATGTGGAAGTTTCTTCTACCCTTGCAGACGTCAACCGCGTCCTTGGTACAGAGCTTTCCTACGCAGATGTCGAAGATGTCTTCCATCGCCTTGGCTTCGGTCTTTCTGGAAATGAAGATAGCTTTACAGTCAGCGTACCACGTCGTCGTTGGGATATCACCATTGAAGCAGATCTCTTTGAAGAAATCGCTCGTATCTATGGATATGACCGCTTGCCAACCAGTCTTCCAAAAGACGATGGTACAGCTGGTGAATTGACTGCGACACAAAAACTTCGTCGTCAAGTTCGTACGATTGCTGAAGGGGCAGGCTTGACAGAAATTATCACCTACGCTCTGACAACGCCTGAAAAAGCAGTTGAGTTTACAGCTCAACCAAGTAACCTTACAGAGCTCATGTGGCCAATGACGGTGGACCGTTCTGTCCTACGTCAAAATATGATTTCAGGTATCCTTGATACCGTTGCCTACAACGTAGCTCGTAAGAACAAAAACTTGGCCCTGTATGAGATTGGAAAAGTCTTTGAACAAACAGGAAATCCAAAAGAAGAACTTCCAAATGAGATCAACAGCTTTGCCTTTGCCTTGACAGGCTTGGTTGCTGAAAAAGATTTCCAAACGGCAGCAGTTCCAGTTGATTTCTTCTATGCTAAGGGAATTCTAGAAGCCCTCTTTACTCGCTTGGGACTAGAAGTGACCTATACAGCAACAGCTGAGATTGCTAGTCTTCACCCAGGTCGTACAGCTGTGATTTCACTCGGTGACCAAGTTCTTGGTTTCCTTGGCCAAGTGCATCCAGTCACTGCTAAGGCTTATGATATTCCAGAAACTTATGTAGCAGAGCTCAACCTTTCAGCCATCGAGGCTGCCCTTCAACCTGCTACTCCATTTGTGGAAATCACGAAATTCCCAGCAGTTAGCCGTGATGTTGCCCTCCTTCTCAAAGCAGAAGTGACTCACCAAGAAGTTGTGGATGCTATCCAAGCTGCAGGCGTGAAACGTTTGACAGATATCAAACTCTTTGACGTCTTCTCAGGCGAAAAATTGGGACTTGGTATGAAGTCAATGGCTTATAGCTTGACCTTCCAAAATCCAGAAGACAGCTTAACGGACGAAGAAGTAGCACGCTATATGGAAAAAATCCAAGCATCACTTGAAGAAAAAGTGAATGCAGAAGTGCGTTAACTCATCAATCCATCCTTCGGGGTGGATTTTTACTTTTCACATAACAATTCAGGATCAAAAATAGACAGTTGAGGAACAGAGAAGATAAATTGGAGTTTACCAGTGTATAATGTACTCATAACTCAAAGCACCCTAAGATTTTTTACTAAAATGAGGACGATAAAATGGACAGAAATCATTGTAAAGGCTATCAAAAAGGAGTATAATGAGTGCAAGACATTTCGGAGGTGAAAGATGCTAGAAGTAAGAAGTCTAGAGAAAAGTTTTGGACCCAAGCAAGTTTTGTTTGGTATTGACTTTCAAGCACGACCAGGTCGTATTTTGGGACTAGTCGGGAAAAATGGTGCTGGGAAGACAACGATTTTCCACAGTATTTTGAAGTTTTTAGAATATCAAGGAGAAATTAGTCTGGATGGTCAGGATATTCGTCAGGAGACCTATGCTCGGATTGGCTATCTGCCTGAAGAACGCAGTCTCATGCCTAAATTGACAGTCTTTGAACAAGTTCGCTATTTGGCGACGCTAAAAGGTATGGATGCCAAGGAGGTCAAGGAAAAACTCCCTCAATGGATGAAGAGGTTGGAAGTGAAAGGGAAGCTGACTGATAAAATCAAGAGTCTGTCAAAAGGAAATCAGCAGAAGATTCAGCTCATCATTACTCTGATTCATGAACCAGACTTGATTATCTTGGATGAGCCTTTCAGTGGCTTGGACCCAGTCAATACAGAATTGCTCAAGCAAGTCATTTTTCAAGAAAAAGAACGTGGGGCAACCATTATCTTTTCTGACCATGTTATGACTAATGTCGAGGAACTTTGTGATGATATTTTGATGATTCGAGATGGCCGTGTGGTTTTGCATGGGCCAGTTCAGGATGTCCGCAATCAATACGGGAAAACGCGTCTCTTTGTTTCAAGTGAACGAAGCAAGGAAGAATTGGAAAACCTTCCTCATGTCAAACAGGTGAGCTTGACCAAACAAGGTAGTTGGAAATTGATCTTAGAGGATGAGAGCGCTGGAAGGGAACTCTTCCCAATCTTGACTCAGGGGCAATACATCGCAACCTTTGACCAGCAAGCGCCAACAATTGATGAAATCTTTAAACTAGAATCAGGGGTGGAAGTATGAGCAATATGTGGGTTGTAATGAAGGAAACCTATCTTCGACATGTCAAATCGTGGAGTTTCTTCTTTATGGTGATTTCACCATTCTTGTTTATCGGTCTCTCTGGAGGAATTGGCTATCTCCAAGGCTCTTCTATGGCCAAAAATAGTAAGATAGCAGTAGTAACAACTGTGCCATCTGCGGAAGATGGGCTCAAGGGTACTAATGGTATCAACTTTGATTATAAGGATGAAGCCAGTGCCCAAGCTGCTATCAAAGATGAGAAAATCAAGGGTTACCTAAGCATTGACCAAGAGGACAGCGTCCTCAAGGCCGTCTATCATGGTGAAACTTCTCTTGAAGCAGGCATCAAGCTAGCAGTAACCAATAAGCTCAACGAACTGCAATACCAACTCAATCGTTCGGCAGCCAATTTGTCACAAGAACAGGAAAAACGCTTGGAACAAACAGTTAACTTTACGGAGAAAATTGATGAATCCAAGGAAAATAAAAAAATGATTCAAACCTTTGCGGCCGCAGGGCTTGGTTTCTTCCTTTATATGATTTTGATTACCTATGCTAGTGTCACTGCTCAGGAAGTGGCTAGCGAGAAAGGAACCAAAATCATGGAGGTGGTCTTCTCTAGTATCCGAGCTAGCCATTATTTCTACGCTCGCATGCTGGCTCTGCTTCTTGTGATTTTGACCCATATTGGCATTTACGTCGTGGGTGGACTTGCTGCCATTCTTCTCTTTAAAGACCTACCAATCTTGGCACAATCTGGTATTTTAAACCATATAGGAGAGGCTTTCTCGCTCAACACCTTATTGTTTGTCTTGGTTAGCCTCTTTATGTACGTTGTTTTAGCAGCCTTCCTAGGTTCTATGGTTTCTCGTCCTGAGGACTCAGGAAAAGCCTTGTCGCCTTTGATGATTTTGATTATAGGTGGTTTTTTTGGAGTGACAGCTCTAGGTGCAGCTGGTGACAATCTCATCTTGAAGATTGGTTCATATATTCCCTTTATTTCGACTTTCTTCATGCCATTTAGAGCTATTAATGGCTATGCAAATGGGTTAGAAGCATGGATTTCGCTTGCTATTACGATTGCTTTTGCAGTAACTGCAACAGTCTTTATCGGGCGTATGTATGCTAGTCTCGTTTTGCAAACAGACGATTTAGGACCTTGGAAAACCTTTAAACGTGCCTTATCTTATAAATAGAAGAGCCTCGCGAAAGCGGGGTTTTTTTAGAGATAAAAAGAGTGGAATTCAGAAAAATATTTTTCATATCTATTGACTTTTAGGGGTGAAATTTGGTATTATAGTAGGCGGTATTGTTTACCCCATTTGAAAGGCCCCGGAACCTTCCAAATACTTTTCGATGGGAAGGAACACCCATCACCGTAAACAAAAATCGAACTATATATAGGAGAAATCATGAACAAAACAACATTTATGGCTAAACCAGGCCAAGTTGAACGTAAATGGTACGTAGTTGACGCAACTGATGTACCACTTGGACGTCTTTCTGCAGTAGTTGCTAGCGTACTTCGCGGAAAAAACAAACCAACATTTACACCACACACTGATACAGGTGATTTTGTGATTGTTATCAATGCTGAAAAAGTTAAATTGACTGGTAAAAAAGCAACTGATAAAATCTACTACACTCACTCAAACCACCCAGGTGGATTGAAACAAATCTCTGCAGGTGAACTTCGTTCTAAAAATGCAGTACGTTTGATCGAGAAATCAGTTAAAGGTATGCTTCCACACAATACTCTTGGACGCGCTCAAGGTATGAAGTTGAAAGTATTTGTTGGAGCTGAGCACACTCACGCTGCACAACAACCAGAAGTTCTTGATATTTCAGGACTTATCTAAGGAAAGGAACAATAAAGTATGTCACAAGCACAATATGCAGGTACTGGACGTCGTAAAAACGCTGTTGCACGCGTTCGCCTTGTTCCAGGAACTGGTAAAATCACTGTTAACAAAAAAGATGTTGAAGAGTACATCCCACACGCTGACCTTCGTCTTGTAATCAACCAACCATTCGCAGTTACTTCAACTGCAGGTTCATACGACGTTTTCGTTAACGTTGTAGGTGGTGGATACGCTGGTCAATCAGGAGCTATCCGTCACGGTATCGCTCGTGCCCTTCTTCAAGTAGACCCAGACTTCCGCGATTCATTGAAACGCGCAGGACTTCTTACACGTGACTCACGTAAAGTTGAACGTAAGAAACCAGGTCTTAAGAAAGCTCGTAAAGCATCACAATTCTCAAAACGTTAATCGAACCGATTATATCAATGTTTACAGACATTCAAGAATTTTCTCTTGGATGTCTTTTTTTGTCTGAAAATCAAGAGTTTCCACCAAAATTTCCACCATTGATTTTTACAGCAGAAACATGAAATATTTTTAATACATATTTTTAAAAATTCTCGATCTTATTTTTAGTATAAAAGTTATAATATCTTTTGCTGAATATTTACTAAAGTGATAGTCAAAATACAAAACTACTCTCAAAAAGTGAGATTAAAAGTCTCATTTTTTGAGAGTAGTTTGTTGATATAAAAGTAAAATTTATTTGATAGAGGAGAGCATATTAACTTCAAAGTATACTTTAACTTATTTCTCTATATAATTACAAACATTATTAATCTGTTCGTGAATTTCTGTACCAAATTTTTTTTCAAAAAATGCACTTCCGATTGTAAATGCCCAAGGATTTGTATCAATTACTTCATTCAACCGTTCATAACTATCAATACTTCCGGCCAAACAGACGGGAGCTTGTATGGCTTGAGTAAAAGCATTATTTAGCTCCAAGGGGTCGCCAGTATAACGGTAACCTAGTAAGTCAAAGCCATAGACTCCTTTTTTTAAGTATTCTTTCGCCTGAGAAATCATATTTTCTATAGTACCTTCCAAAATAGATGGGCGCTCTTTAATTTCTCCTACGAATGGCATGTACTTTATGTTATTCTCTTTACAAAACTCGTTGATTGAATCAAAGTAGACAGTCCCCATTAAAACATCGCATCCGCATTCTTTTGCAATTCGTGCACCTTGAAGACCATTCTCTTCATCGTATTCCACAACTTCAAGAAAAGTAGTTTTACCGTAAGACTTCATTTCTGAAAATAAAGACTTCATTTCCGAAATTGGAAGTGGTTTTTCTTTAAATCCCCAAAATTCGGCTTTGGTGTTCTTACATGATTCGAAGATTTCTCGTGCATTTTCAATTGTGTGATCATTATGCGTCAGCATAACAATTAATTTAGGTGAGTTCATAAATGTTCCTTTTGATGTTAATTCTAAGTTCTTTTTCTTAAAAATAAAAGTACTTAGGTTACTGTCTAATCATTTCTTTAGGAATGAGTTTCGGATCGTACATGACTTTTGAATGATTTTTCAAAATAAGCTCTTTTTCCAAAGTTTGTTCAGTTATTCTATCAAGTTTTTCACGATAAATCATGGAGTTGCGATAGTAATAATTGCCTTCTTTTTTGAAATGATGATTTTCTTCAACTATCTGATAAGTGAACGGAAATTGTGATTCACTTCTTAATTCCCCGAAGAGAATTTCATTTTCAGTCCATGTTCTCAATTGAATAAGTTGGTCAGTATTATTTTTAAAACGATAGTCCTGATGATTATACTGTACAGAAGTCCCATTCGCAAATGGTTTCCTAGTACCTTTATCAGGGTCTAATGCATCAGAGTGAGAATGAAATTCTGTAATTTTCATAGGACTATGAACAATTAAAAGATGAAGCAAATTAGCTAAATTACATAGCCCTCCGCCAATATCAGGTTCTACTTTCCCATTAATAATAACTCGCCCTTCCTGGTATCCTTTTTTCTTCGTTGTATTACCAACTAAACTCCAAAAAGAAAATTCTTCACCAGGAAAAATCATAACATGATTCAATGTTTGTGCTGCAATATTGATATTAGTTGCTTTTCCTTTTTGAAGATTGATATCAATACCGGGACCACGCTTAATCAACTGAGTAGAGAATGATGAAATCAAGTTAGGTAGAAGTTTTTCTTGACGAACTTTCGAAAATTTCTTGCCTTGCTTTAAGTTTTGGAGATGTCGTTTTAGATTTTCTTTTTTTAAAGAAATTTTATATGTAGTGGGACTAATTTCACAAAATAGTAGATCCTTATTCCAAAAAACCATGTTGTTTCTCCTTTTTGATCACATCTAAATTTTTATTTTTTTGTCTCAAAAATGGGTAAGTATGAAGTATTAATTTTTCAACCCATCGTTTTTTACCAATTCCGCCTTCTTTAGGATCATATAAAAAATCAACCAAGATAGTGGAGATATTTGCCCGACTAGCTCCCAGGACATCTGTAAAAAGTTGATCTCCAATCATAACTGTTTCAAATGGCTTTAGCTGCATCATGTTAAGAGCTTTTTTAAAGTTCTTAGGATTTGGTTTGTCAGAAAGAGGAATAAAAGGAACAGATAAATGTTGATTAAATTGTGTAATTCTTTCTTCGTCGTTGTTTGACAAAAGAAAAATTTTGAAACCAATGGCTTTGAGATTTTGAAAAAGTTCAATAACTTGTTCTGTAGCAGGGGCGCCATGCATCACAAGAGTTTGATCGATATCAAAAATTAATCCTTTAAAACCAAGTTGATATAATCTTTGATAGGGGATATCAAAAACAGTTTTTGTTCGTGCTGCTGGCATGAATGGGAACATATTGTGTAAAGCCTTTCATTGAGTATATAACAATAATTCTAGCACATATATAGAACAAGGTCAATACCACTATTAAGTGTGTAGCAGAAATAGATATTCCTAGTAGACAACCGTCCACTTTTTTTATATAATAAAACTAAACCGTATTGGTTGAGTTTTAAAAATATGGATTCAAGCATCGATTAGTCTCTCTAAGGGAGATAATGTCCATTAAATCATCATAATAGGAGGTGAAGTATGTATCAGCCAGAAAAATTAAAGGATCGGAGGAAAGAGTTGAAACTGACACAGAAGGAAATTGCAGAGAAACTTGGGATTAGTTTCCAAGCTTACTCAGCTTGGGAACGTGGAATCAAAGAACCGTCTAAGGAGAAGGTAGCCCAGCTAGAGAACATTTTAAAAGTACCCAAAGGATATTTTACTCAGATCGAGATTGTCCGTCTCTACCATAGCCTTTCCAAGAAAGGGCAGGAGAAGGTTGTTCTCTATGCTCGCAACCTATCTCAAGAGGAGCAAGCCCAGAAAGTGACAGCTATGCCAGAGCGCCTCTACGAGTACCGTGTTTATGAACGCATGTCAGCAGGAATTGGGGCTTCGGTCTACGATGATCAGAATTTTGATATGGTTTACTTTAACGAGGAGTTGGCCCATGATTTTGCGTCCTGGGTGTCTGGAGACTCCATGGAACCTAAATACCAAAATGGTTCAGTAGCTCTGATTCGAGAGACAGGATTTGACTATGATGGGGCGGTTTATGCAGTGGTTTGTAACAACCAGACCTATATCAAACGGGTCTATCGAGAGGAGAATGGCTTGCGTCTGGTCTCTATCAATCCTAAATACAAAGACATTTTCATTTCCTATGAGGAAGATCCTCGTATTGTAGGGATTATCGTTGGGAATTTTGTGCCAATGGAGGGCTAGCCTATGGGCTACTTTGATTATTCCAGAGAGCCCAAAAGTGATATTGCCTTTGTCGATATGAAATCCTTTTATGCTAGTGTCGAGTGTGTGAAAAGGGGCTTGCATCCGCTGAAGACTTCGCTTTGTGTCATGAGTCGAGCAGATAATTCGACTGGTCTTATCCTAGCTTCCTCTCCCATGTTTAAGAAGATTTTTGGCAAGTCCAATGTTGGTCGGGCCTATGATCTGCCTTTTGATATCAAAACGCGCAAATTTTCTTATTACAATGCTCGAAAGCAAGGGCTACCGACTGACTCGGACTATGTTCGCTACATCGAAGATTGGGCTCAAGTGACCTTGATTGTCCCTCCTCGAATGGACGAGTACATTGCAGTCAATATGGAAATTCAGCGAATCTTTCAAAACTATGGCAGTCCAGATGATATTTATCCTTACTCTATCGATGAGGGCTTTATCGATCTGACTAGTTCGCTCAACTATTTCATCCCGGACAAGAGTCTCTCTCGAAAAGACAAGCTGGATATGCTTTCTGCCCGTATTCAGAGGGATATTTGGAGGAAGACAGGGATCTACTCTACAGTGGGCATGTCAAATGCCAATCCTTTAATGGCCAAGTTGGCTCTGGATAATGAGGCCAAGCACACTCAGACCATGAGGGCCAACTGGTCTTACCAGGATGTGGAAGAGAAGGTCTGGTCCATTCCCAAGATGACCGACTTTTGGGGGATTGGCAGGCGGATGGAGAAACGCTTGCATGCTCTGGGTATTTTTTCCATCAAGGAATTGGCAACCAGCAATCCCGACCAGCTAAAGAAAGCTCTGGGTCAGGCTGGTCTTCGTTTGTGGTTTCATGCTAACGGAATTGATGAGAGCAATGTTCATAAGCCTTATAAAGCCAAATCCCAAGGTTTGGGAAATTCTCAAATCTTGCCTAGAGACTACGTGAAGCTACGGGATATCGAAATTATTCTTCGAGAAATGGCGGAGCAGGTGGCTATTAGATTGAGAAGGGCGGGAAAGAAAACAACCCTTGTTTCTATCTATCTTGGTTTCTCTAAACAGGAGATCCGGCAATCTATTCACACACAAATGAAGATCGAACCGACCAATAATACAGCTGTCTTAACGGACTATGTTTTGAAACTATTTCATAACAAATACACTTCTGGAGCGATCAGAAGTGTCGGAGTAAACTATTCAGGATTTGTGGATGAGTCCTTTGGTTTGATTTCCCTCTTTGATGATGTTGACAAGTTAGAAAAAGAAGAAAGGCTCCAGACGGCTATTGACTCTATTCGGGAACAATTTGGTTTCACCTCCCTTTTAAAAGCCAATGCACTGGAAGAAGCCTCTAGGAGCCTTGCCAGAAGCAAGATGATTGGGGGTCATTCTGCTGGAGGATTAGATGGATTAAAATGATTGATCGTTCTTATTTACCTTTTCAATCCGCGCGAGATTATCAAGATCCAGGTATGCAGAAGTGGATGGGATTTTACCTTTCAGAACACACCAGTTCGCTCAGTGAAGAAAAAAGCCGTGTTGATTTTTCTACAGATTTGACTCTAGATGAGAAACTACACTTGCTTTCCCAGCTTTATGTTGGCCAACTGAAGGGAAATTTTGTGGTCAAGGAAAGGAAGCAGAAAGTCACTATCATCGGTAAGGTGAGAGAGTTATCCTCTAAATCATTATCTATTAGAACAAGCGATGGTTATAGGCTGATAGAGCTTGAAGATATCCTAGAAATTCGACTGTGGGAGGAGGGAGTTTATGACTAGAAAAGAGTTGTATGAAAACAAACTGCAGATGGATTATTTTTCAGATGACTATATTCGTTTTGAAGAGGATTTTCAAAAATACTCTGCCATGAACGTACCCTTGACTTTCTTGATTGATGACATCCTACGAACCATGGCTCTGAATCAGAAAAACTACTTTGTCTTAAACAAGGAAAATACTAAGGATGGGCGGGAGCATCGCTTTTATTTTAGGGTAGTAACGGAAAAAGAGTGTCCTAGAAATAGAACCTATGTATATGCTGGGGTTAAAAATAGTAGTCAGTAGATTTGGTAGGAGATGAACTCGTTTTTTGGTGTACCCCATTGCAGCTATCTGAAGAGGACTTGCAGAAGCTTATTATGGTCTTTCTGATGAAATCGGACAAGAAGCCCTATCTTTTTTAGATAATCGTTTACTTGAAATTGTTGTTGAATTTGAAAATACTTATCCCAAATAATCATTCTGTTTTATAGATACTAAGATATCCATAGAAATTTATGGATATCTTTTGATTTGTATATAGAAAAAGAGAAGACCGGCTGGTCTTCTCTTTGGGGGAACTAGAATCATTGAAAAGAATGAAGTAAAGATTTTAATTAGTCTTTGAAATTCTTTTGGAAGATGAGTAGAGACAATACTGAAGTAATAGCAGCCAAGAATAAGAAGGCATTTGCTTCTTGCTCTCCAGTTTCTGGGAGTTGTTTTGCCTTGTCTTGTTTAGCTGTAGTAGCAACAGGTGCTTTTTCGTCTTTTCTTGGTGAATCTTCTGTTACAACTGCAGGAGCTGGTTTTTCAGTTTCTCTAGGTAGAACATACTCAGGGAGAGTCACAACTGGTGGTGCCTCTGTTCCTACAGAACTTTGTTTAGTTCCGACTTCAATCACTCTATCTAGAGCTGGAGTTGATTTGGTTTGGACTACCTTGCGATTGCTACCATCTACTTCGACATACTCAATTAGCAGGCCGTCTTTCCCTTCTGCTAGAACTTTCTCTTTTCCTTTATCTAAGTTTAGATTTTCGTGACGGATAGTCTTGAATGGAACTGCCTTCTTGACAATATCCAAACTTGGAAGTTTAAAGACAAGGTCCTTAACTCCCTCTTCAGGACTTGAAGAAGTAATTGGTTTTTCAGGCTCTTTTGGTAGAAGGTACTCAGGGAGAGTCACAACTGGTGGAGTATCTGTTCCTACAGAACTTTGTTTAGTCCCAACTTCAATCACTCGGTCTAGAGCTGGAGTTGATTCGGTTTGAACTACCTTACGATTGCTGCCATCTACTTCGACGTACTCAACTAGCAGGCCGTCTTTACCTTCTGCTAGAACTTGTTCTTTACCTTTATCTAAGTTTGGATTTTCGCGACGGATAGTCTTGAATGGTATCACCTTCTTGACAATATCCAAACTTGGGAGTTGGAAGGTAAGCTCTTTAACTCCTTCTTCAGGACTTGAAGAAGTAATTGGTTTTTCAGGTTGTTTCGGTTCAACTGGTTGTTCTGGTTGGCTAGGTTGCAATTGCTTGATTTGTTCAAGAGCCTTATTGAGGGCTTTATTGACGTCTTCTTGAGTCTTAGCATCTTGGATAGCTGCGATTGCTTTATCAGTAATTTCAACTAATTTTTTCTTAGCATCGTTGTTAGCACCAAGTTCAGCTACTTTTTTCTTGATAGCTTCAGTCAGGCTAGCCATAGCCTTATCATAATTGATTTCAGGCTGTTCCGGTTGTTTTGGTTCAACTGGTTGTTCTGGTTGGCTAGGTTGCAATTGCTTGATTTGTTCAAGAGCGTTATTGAGGGCTTTGTTGACGTCTTCTTGAGTCTTAGCCTCTTGAATAGCTGCGATTGCTTTGTCAGTAATTTCAACTAATTTCTTCTTAGCATCGTTGTTAGTACCAAGCTCAGCCACTTTTTTCTTGATAGCTTCAGTCAGGCTAGCCATAGCCTTATCATAATTGATTTCAGGCTGTTCCGGTTGTTTTGG